>NZ_JAFLQW010000443.1 GCF_017313335.1 Phormidium pseudopriestleyi FRX01
ATTCACGTCTTCGGTGAAATTCCGGCACAGTAAGTCACTACTGCCTTGATCCGCCAGCCTATACAACTGACAAGTAATATCAGAATGCAAAGCGTACCTATCTGGCTTAGTGGTGAACTCCTTCATCAAGGACAATAAAGCAAGGACAATAAAGAAGTAAGCCAAATTGCATCATCTCTTTTCTTTTAGGGATAGTTGTTTTGATGGTCTAGAGGGATACTTGAATGTCCCACTGTCGCCCTTTGGGGTAGGCAGGAATCCCCCGGCTTTAGACGTGGTACGGTTCAAGCCCTGAATCCTTGAGCGGATTTGATTCTGTGATAGCATCGAGGCTCTAAACCCACTACGGCCCATTGCAACCCGGTTGGCTTGAAACTCAACTCAACCGCTCAAGGGTGAGCAGGCAAGAAGCAGGTTAGGAACTTTAAGAGAGCCTAACCCTTCCTGAAGTTCGCTACAAATGACGGTGTTAGCACCCAAGGGAATCATCCCGTACTCCGACAAGAGCTCAATCTCAGTAGATAGATTGGAAGCAGCATCGTACAATAGATAGGATGACATCCCAAGAATTGAACGGTACTGATGCACCCGAGTTTCTGGTGGTTGTTCGATGCCGACTCACCAGAGCCGTATTGAGTGCGCGGGACTTGAATTTTGAACCGGCACTCTTTCTTAGAGCCTTGTAACCTTATCCCCAAGTTTAGAAATTTAAAACTTTATGAACGATCAGGCTGTGCAATATAGTCGCAACCCCGAAAAAGTAGAGATTTCGATCCATATCGATCCCGAACTGCTCGATCGCGTCAGTCATTTGACCAACGACCCGAGCAAAGTCATCGAAACAGCCCTGCGACAATGGTTACGCGGGGACACCACTCGCGATGATGAATTGACGCGAAATTTGACCCGCAATCCCCCGGTTCCCCCCCGTGGAGAGTGGAATGATTGAGACTCAATGTCTATTCTAGTCGGGGCAGTTATGAATGGCCTGCGCTCAGGATGTGCAAACAGAGTGGGTTTTTAAACCCTGATGATGCCCTATTCGGTGATGATTTTCCCGTGCCGTGAATGACTCTACACCTCCAGCTTATCCTACGTCCAATGATTCTAGTTGGTTGCGATCGCTAGGAGCACAACTGGCATTTACTCAAGATGCCTCGGGTTTATATCGAGGATTTTATTGGTCAAATGCTGAGAATTACGGGTTAAATTCCCAGGAAATCGTCGGCACTTTCTTGGGAGATCGTTTTAAACCCTTAAGCATCACCCCTTATTTAGAACGGGTGGAACGGGTGTTAAACTCCCGGATTCCTGAGCGGTTTAACTATCCGTTTCGCTATGGCGATCAATACTTTTTATTTGAACTGGCGATCAGTCCGATTTTTCCACCTCAAGGAGAACCACTCGAAGTGCTGGTGATCGGACGGTTACTGCCCAATGCGCTCTTGTGGGGGCAGGAGGAGCAAAAGGGCAATCCCCAGGCGATCGCATCGAGTCCTTTAGATCTGCATCAAAAATTCCTCAGTAGCATTTTAGGCAGTATTCGCCGGACTTTGCCTCCGGGTTCGGAACTCTATCAAAAACTTCTCGGGGAAATGGCGCGCAAGATCCGGCGCACCCTGGACCTCGATACTATTTGGAACGAAACCGTTAACGGTTTGGGGACGGCATTAGGGGTCAGCCGTTGTATTATTTGTCCCTACCAGCCGGGAAACCCGAAAGTCCGAGTGGTGGGAGAGTACATCACGCCACCCTTTCCAACCCTACAAGGGCAGGACCTTTATCTGGCAGAGCATCCCGCTCTAAATCAGGTGTTGCTGACTCAAATGGCAATGGTTGTGGGTCCTGAAGAGGCGATCGCCTCGGAACCCGAGTCCATGTTAGTAGTCGCAACGAGCTATCAAGATCAACCCAATGGCTTAATTTGTCTCGATCGCCCAGGCATCCTCACGCACCAACAGCTTGATGCAAATGTGGCTGAATCGGCAAAACCCACCCCATTGCGTCCCTGGAGTATGGCCGAAATTGAGTTAGTCCAGGAACTCGCCGAACAAGTCGGCACGGCGATCGCTCATGCCACCCTCTACGAAGAATTAGAAGAAGCTCGTCAACAAGCTGAAGAAATTTCCCAGCTCAAAAGTCAGTTTCTCGCCAATACCTCCCATGAACTGCGGACTCCCCTCAATGGCATCATCGGGTTCCTCAAGTTAATCGTGGATGATATGGCAGAAGATGAAGAAGAAAAGCAAGAATTTATTAAAGAAGCCTATCGCAGTGCCGTCCATCTGCTCAATTTAATTAATGATGTTTTGGATATTGCCAAAATTGAAGCGGGCAAGATGGAACTGGATTTAGTTCCGGTGAAACTTGATGAACTGTTAACCGGGATTGAAAATCATGCTCGCGCTCACGGACAGGAAAAAAATTTAAGTTTCCAGGTTTATAAACCCCGCACGGAAGATGAAATTATTCTCTATGGGAACTATCAACGCTTGTTACAGGTTCTCCTCAATTTAGTGGGAAATGCCATTAAGTTTACCCATGAAGGGGGAATCACAATTACCGCTGAACTCATGGAATACCAGGGATTTTTTCAAAACCAAGAATTTCCCGGGATGGTCTCTATTGCTGTTGCTGACACCGGCATCGGCGTTTCTCTCGATCAACAAGATAAACTGTTTCAATCGTTTTCTCAAGTCGATGGGGAACGAACCCGGCGATATGGGGGGACCGGATTAGGACTGGCGATTTCCCAAAGGCTGATTGAAGCAATGGGAGGAGAGGTTAATTTCTATAGCATGGGTGAGGGACTCGGTTCGACGGTGACTTTTACCGTCTTGCTTTATCAAAAACCTGTGATGATTTTTACCCCAAACTCCTAGTCCCTTGATTTATTGTAATCATTTCGGTGAATGGGGATAAAATATTGTCCCAAAAAACGAACGGGGTTATGGACAGATGCGCGATCGCGTGAAACAGCAGGTGGGGGGCTTCACGATATCTTTATCCGATCGCCCAGGGGTTAAATCGCGTCAACCCTACTTAATTCCGTAATTATACGGTTGACAGAAGATTATAATTAAATTATCTTTCCTAAAGATTTTATGAAGATACTGCAAGACACTGGTCATCGAGAGAAAGATCATGCAACAATTCCAGTGGGCTTGAATATATACCGCTTTCGGTTAGCCAGTTTGCGGGATAACTGTGGGGTGCTTCTTTTTCCTGGATTTGACTGAACAATCCTCCCAAAGCGATTAGGATCCATACTGACGAGTCTTTAATAATGATCAGAAATATTATATAACGTTCGGCCAGTGCAGCCGATTAGGGGAAGGGTGTCATGTCTGAGAAACAATCAAAGAAATCACAACAGCTACTACTCCAAATCGCTAAAAGTATCCATCGCACGTCGAACTTGGAGCGAATTTGGCAGCAAACTGCCCGAGATTTAGGGAGTGGATTGGGTGCAAGCCGTTGTATTATTTATTCTTATCAGCAGGACAATCACCCCTTAAAAGTTGTGGCAGAGTATCAGCAACAGGCAATGTTTTCGATGTTGGGATGGGAAGTCAGACTAGAGGAATCTCCAGAAATTGCCAGGGCGATCGCCACCCTCGAACCCGTTCTAGTCGATACAACTCTACCCCAGGAAAATGGCGAACGGTATTCAACTTTGATTGTCCCAACGGCTTATGAAGATCGACCCAATGGGGCGATCGTCTTGTATCACCAAGTCCATAAATCGAGGCTTCATCGATCGCATTGTCCCCTCCTCTGGAGTGAGGCAGAAATCGAATTAGTCCAAGAAGTCGCCAAGCAAGCCGGAAGCGCGATCGCCTCAGCTACCCTCTATCACCAACTCCAAGAAGCCCGACAACAAGCCCAAGAAGCCGCCCGCCTCAAACATGATTTCTTGGGCAAAATTTCCCACGAATTCCGAACTCCCCTAAACCATATCATCGGATTTCTGCAACTCATTCTCGATGATATGGTAGACGATACCGAAGAACAACGGGAATTTATTCATGAAGCTCACCATAGCGCCCTCCACTTCCTCCACATGATTAATGACGTTTTGGATTTCAATAAACCCAAAACCATTCCCATTATTGAACTAGAACTCGCCCCCGTTAACTTACATAATCTTTTAAACAATATCGAACGCTGTGCCTTCAATCAAATTGAATCTAAACAGCTCACCTTTAAAATTACCCAACCCTCTAATTCCCGAAATATTTTCTTACAAGGAAATGAAAAGCAGTTACTTCAAGTCATGTTAAATCTAGTCGGAAATGCGATTAAATTTACCCATCAAGGCGGCATTACCATTGAAGCCGAAACCATGCCTCACAAAGTGACAAACGACGAGTTAGAGCATCCCAATCCGGTAGAAATTCGCATTTCCGATACAGGAATCGGTGTTCCCCTAGAATATCAATCGCGACTCTTTGAACCGTTTTTTCGAGTTCATGAAGCCTATACCAGTCCCTACCCCGGTACAGGTCTGGGTCTAGCCCTGACCAAAAAAATTATCGAAGGAATGGGCGGAGAGATTCACTTTTATAGTATGGGGGAACGACTCGGCTCAACCGTAACCGTGAACCTGCCCCTAGCCGCCCCTGCTTAAGTTCTCAATCCTCCGCAGAGATTAGCCCATCCCTGAACCGGCATTCCGCTGCGATCGCAGAAGATCGAGGATAATGGAAGAGTTCATGACCCCCATAGGAGGCACACCCAAGATCGCGGGTCCGTTGAAATCGATACCACAACCTACCCAGTCAGCTTGTACCCTAAAAGTAGGTCAATATTGAAAAACGAAGGGCCAACATGACAGAACAAGCTAACCCCCGGGATTTATTTCGGGCCGCCTACGAAAACCGTTACACCTGGGACTCTAACTTTCCAGGATATCGTGCCGAACTCCAAGTCAAACAGGCAGAAGAAACCTATACCGGCCAAATTCACATTAAAGGTGACCTAACCGTAGAAGTCAGCGGAATCGACGATGAAGAGGTGCAACAAAGCGTCTATACCCAATTGCGGGATATCGTCACCCATCGCAAACGGAGCAAATTTGAGGACGCCCACGGTAAAAACAACTTTAGCGTCGGGGAATCCGACCAAACCGATGCCATCGAAATCCTCGTCAAAGGGGATGCGATGGGGTCCAACTACAAAATCCGAGGGACTGAAATCTGCCAAGTTAGCCGGGTAATGGGCCGCATGGCCTTTACCATTGATACCGCAGAAAGCCTGAATACCGGAGAGGGATACGTTGCCACCCGCTATCATGTCGTGTTCCGCAATGCTCAAACCAACGACCTCATCCGAGAACTCGACTTTGAGGACACCTACGAAAAATTTGGAGACTATTACCTAATGACCCATCAAGTCATCCACTCCAAAGAAAATGACACCGTAACTCCCACCGAGTTCAAATTCTCCAGCATTAAACTCTTAGAACCGGCAACAGTTTAAGGCAGCAAAAGGGTCTGGGGTGGCCCAGATTCCTGGAACCCCAGACTCAGTGAACCTCCCCCTGATGTGAAAATCGGTGAAATCCGTGGTTCCCTTCCAAAATTCCGCCGATTCCTCAAACCGATCGCCCCTCGCCCTATCCCAACCTTCCCCAGAACCGTTAAAATTGGGACAGGACCATAAACCTAAAACCAGGAGAATTTATGTCTGCATTGGCACTAACATCGGAAAATGTCGAAACTGTATTAGATGAACTGCGCCCCTACTTGATGGCGGATGGCGGAAATGTCGAACTCGTAGAAGTGGATGGTCCAGTTGTCAAGCTGCGACTCCAAGGAGCCTGCGGATCCTGCCCGAGTTCCGCCATGACTTTAAGAATGGGGATCGAACGCAAATTGCGCGAATGCATCCCTGAGATTGCTGAAGTGGAACAAGTGCTGTAAGTTCAGAAGGATGTCAGTAACCCAGCCCTAAAGGGACTGAGCTTGTAAGAGAAATCAAACAAGCTATGCTGACCAGACCACCCTGAGCCCTGAGCCCTGAGCCCTGAGCCCTGATCCCTGAGCCCTGAGCGGGTCGAAGCCTGTCCTGAGCCCTGAGCCAGTCGAAGGGTCGAAGGGGGTCGAAGGGTCGAAGGGTAGCCGTTATTTGAGTCACGACACCCTGGAATCCGAAGCTAGTTCCCGGCTCTGTCGCTTGCGATTAAACAGTTCTAAGGTCACTGGAACAGTGTTGCAAGCTGGCACAAGCTCTTATAACAGGTCGAAGCTAACATCACCCCGCAAGGGAGGCTCCATAAGAGCAAAACATTATGCGTACTTCGGTTGTCAGGTTTGAGATGGTAATTGTCCCATCGAAAGTACAGTACAAAAGCACACCGAATTAAACAACTCCAAGGCGGTAATGGAAAGATTCAACGCGGTTAAAACTATAGCACCGCTTTCCTCTGAGCACTAAAGTGACTGAGTTTCCCACATACCGTATATTTCTATGACGATCGCGGGTCGGTTAGAAATGTTCAGAGCAAGCAGTCTGTGCGATGAACCATTCAATCCTAACCGGCGATCGCCATCTTCTGTCCTCATCACTTCTTCTTACTATGCCTCACCCGCTCTATGTTGCTTTTATTTGGCATCAGCATCAGCCCCTCTATAAAAGCCGAATTGGCGGGCAGTATCGACTGCCTTGGGTCCGTCTGCACGGCACAAAAGATTATTTAGACTTAGTGCTGATCTTGAATCGGTATCCTAAACTCCGTCAAACGGTGAACTTAGTACCGTCCTTGATTTTACAGCTTGAAGATTATATCGAAGGCACGGCGTTCGATCCCTACCTGACTGCCGCCCTCACCCCAGAAAACCAGCTCACCCTGGAACAAAAGCATTTTATTGTCGAGCATTTCTTTGATGGGAACCATCGCACCTTAATCGATCCCCATCCCCGCTATGCTGAATTGTACGCTCAACGTCAGGACAAAGGACGGGGATGGTGTTTGGAACATTGGGGCGATCGCGAGTATGGCGATTTGCTGGCATGGCACAATCTCGCCTGGATTGACCCAATTTTTTGGGATGACCCAGAGATTGAAACTTGGTTGAAGCAAGGCCGGAATTTCACCCTGAGCGATCGCCAGCGCATCTATTCCAAGCAACGCGAGATTATCAGCAGAATTATCCCCCAACATCGTCAGATGCAGGAAGCAGGACAGTTGGAGGTGATTACTTCCCCCTATACCCACCCCATTTTACCTTTACTCGCCGATACCAATGCCGGTCGAGTAGCGATTCCCAATATGGAATTACCCCAGCATCGCTTCCAATGGTCGGAAGATATTCCCCGGCACCTGAGCAAAGCTTGGACAATGTATCAAGAGCGTTTCCGCCAGAATCCGCGTGGGTTATGGCCGTCAGAACAGGCGGTCAGTCCCGAGATTTTACCCTATATTGCCGCACAAGGGTTTAAATGGATCTGTTCCGATGAAGCGGTTTTAGGCTGGACGTTACAGCACTTTTTCCATCGGGATGGCGCGGGGAATCTGTTTGAACCGGAATATTTGTATCGTCCTTATCGGTTAGAAACACCCCAGGGAGATTTATCGATTGTATTCCGGGACCACCGCTTATCGGATTTGATTGGCTTTACTTATGGTGCGATGGAACCGAGGCGGGCGGCATCGGATTTGGTGGGACATTTAGAGGCGATCGGTCATTCCCTGAAACATCGACAAGCAAACGGTCCTGAAAGTGGGTTAGAACAGCCTTGGTTAGTCACGATCGCCCTGGATGGAGAAAACTGCTGGGAATTTTATAACCGCGATGGTGAACCGTTCTTAACTTCCCTCTATGAGAAACTCAGTCATCATGGGGAAATTGAGTTAGTCACGGTGGCAGAGTTTATTGAGAAGTTTCCTCCCACGGCGACTCTGCCGAGCGATCGTTTACATAGTGGCTCTTGGGTCGATGGCAGTCTCACAACCTGGATTGGCGACCGGGCTAAAAATAAAGCCTGGGATTTGTTAGAACCGGCGCGGCAGATGCTGGCTCAACATCTGGAAGCCACGGAAGAAGCCAATCCCGAAGCCTGGGAAGCATTGTATGCGGCTGAGGGTTCGGATTGGTTCTGGTGGTTTGGCGAAGGTCATTCCTCCAACCAAGATGCCATGTTTGATCAGTTGTTCCGGGAACATATTGCGGCGATCTATCAGGCACTCGGTGAGCCTGTTCCAGAGAATGTCTTACGTCCAGTGGAAGACCATGAACGAGAAGGCGATCGGCGTCCCCAAAGTTTCATTCATCCGATTATTGATGGCATCGGAGACGAACAGGATTGGGACAAAGCCGGTCGCATTGAAATTGGCGGTGCCCGGGGGACCATGCATCGCAGCAGTGCCATTCAACGGGTTTGGTATGGGGTGGATCACCTGCATTTCTATCTGCGAATTGATTTTAAAACCGGGACAGAAATCGGCAAAGATTGCCCTCCAGAACTGAATTTATTGTGGTACTATCCCGGTCACCCGATGAGTATCAGTCCCATGCCTTTAGCACAAACCCCCGACTGCGAACCTTTTAACTACCTATTCCATCACCATCTCGGCATCAACTTAGTGAGTCAATCGGTGAGCTTCCAGGAAGCCTGGGACCATCATCAGTGGCATCCTCGCAAGGGTCGCGCCCAAGTAGCCTTAGATAAATGCTTAGAAATCGCCATTCCCTGGGCGGATTTACCCACGGATCCAGATTGGACTCTCCACTTAATCCTGGTCTTATCTAACGGAGGTCGATTCCAGGATGGGGTCACAGAGAATCATTTAATTCCCATTCAAATGCCCTAATTTCTATCCCACTCCTTTCCGGAATTGGACAATTCCGGAAAGGAGTGGGAGCATCTTGCTCCCTGTCCACAGTAGCAAGAAAGATGCTCCCACTCCTTAATTTTATGGCTTTCAATTAGACCCGAATGATTTAGACTGGCTCTATCCTCATAATTTTAAATTTCATAGAAAGGATTTAACCCCGGGGAATTTCCTCAATATAAGCTTGAGCCTCTAGGTGAATTTGACCCGGAACAATCTTTAATCCTCGCAACCGGACCGACATTCCCGAGGATGGCTCAAAATTGGAAATATTCAGCAGAGATTCGGATTTATTTAAGATTTCATCGGTCATTTCTGGGGAGAGTTCATGGCCATGCAGGTACTCAATTTCCTGTAAACGCGCCCCGGTTCCATCTGCTTGTACCTTCGGTATGGCAGTAAATTCCACCTGACGAGTTTCTCCGGTTTCCCGGAATAATACGCCGATACTGAGTCTGACTTTCCCCTCACCCGGAAGGCTAAACTCAACCTGGCGAACGTCCAAAGTCAGAGGTTTTCCATCGACGGCGATCGGGAAATTTTGGAGTTTTTCTTGAATATAATCTGAATCAAAGGCCCCGTTAATATCCTGTTCATTTAAAACAACCACAACTGTGGCTTCCGTAGGTTCTTCTAATTGAATATTTCCGATGGCGGCCAAGAGAGGATTGACGGATATTTTACCTGTTTGTATATCCAGTTTTTCCATTCTTAACTCTTGTTTCATCACCATCCCTTCTCCGGAAATTTCCACCGCTTCTAATTCGCCTTTTACCAAATTAGCAGACTCAGAATGAACGGAAACATCGAGGGTGTCAAAATTATCGAATTGACTGGAAATCGCTAGTTTTGCTGTGGCATTAATAGCCCGATCCTGTAGTGACTCTTCTTCGCTCATGGGGTTGACCTTTCGGTGATTATCAAGTGTATATTTACTGTAAGCGATCGCCTCGGTTCTGAGTTCTCTCTATAGGGTTACTTTAATGCCAATTTTAAATCTCTCCCCAGAGTTAGGTAAAAGTTAGCTAAACCCACTCAGAATCCCGCTCATCTCAAGAGACCTCTTGCAGAATCATACAAGAGGTCTCTCTCAGATTTACCTCAGTTTAGCCAAAGGTGAGCTTAATCTTGCTGGCCAATTTGATAAACATTGTCCGCGAACATCACAGGACTGTTTCCAAACTTCTCGGCTAAGAGTCTTTGCATCTCGGGATTCCACCCTCTGATATCCAAATCTCTCTGAATATCTGCCATCACGAAGGGACGAACTTCACCTGTTACTACAATATCCTCTCCGGCATTAATCCGGTTCGCTTCCGGGGGAAGTAACACGAGGATATCTCCGCCACCGATTAAGCGACTTTGTTGTAATAACATGGCATTGACGGTAAAATATTCATTGAGTTCACCTTCTACCGCAATGGTCTGCCCGTAAAACTGTTCTGGATTGTCTGCAATTTGGCCCGGATCCGGGGCTAAGGCAACAGATTCGGCGACAATGACAGGTCTCTCGTCATATTCGACATACACATCCGGATTCCAGAAATCCCAGCCAAAATCTCTCTGAAGTTCAGCAACTCGTAGTTGTCGGACTTCACCTGTGACCTGAAGGGAGATATTTTCATTCTCGGGGGGGAGAATCGGTTGTCCGGTATTGTTAACCACTAAGACTTCTGAACCGCCAAAGAATAAAAAGCCACCCCGAGTTAGTTTAAAAGCATTCTCATCGATGCTTTCTTTAAAATCTCCGCGAATTGTTACCCTCTGTCCGTAAAATTCTTCCGGGGAACCGGCAACATTTTCGAGGGTAATTACGGAAGAATTGGCGGGATAGGTTCCCATTTGGGCCTCAGCTTTTCTGGGTAAACCAGGAACTAAGGTGGCAGTCATCAAGGCTAAGGCGATCGCCACTCCCATCGGGTTTCCCATTCGGTTGTTCTTTTTGTTGGTGGGGGTGAAATTCTTAAGCATATTGAGTTAACCTCCTATAATGGGCTGATATTTTTAAACGGGGCATTCTTTCTTTTAAAATCAGTCAACTTCAAGGAGAAATCAGCCCTGTTTAATGAAAGTAGACTTCCCTCTAATTTATGGATAAAATTTTGATTTTACCTCTATCTTTAGAGGCGTTATTTCTCACGGGAGGGGCAATGATATCAATTACCTCCCCCGAAGCGGTTTCAGGATTGATTGAGACTTCTAGGATGGGGCGCTCGCTCGCCCTGATTATCCCGATGATGCCTTATTCAAGGGGTGGGGTAGATTCCATCAGCAACTAACACTAGACGGTTGCTATACTGATCTTGCATCCGTTGTTGCAGCTCGGCGTCCCAGTTCAAATTATACTCACTTTGCAAGGCAGCCAGATCAAAGGGACGTACTTCACCCGTGACCACAAGGTCTTCATTCTCGGGGAGGATTTCCAGTTCGTCGGCATTGATCACGAGGATCTCGTCATTATTGAAACTAAAAGCATTGGGAGCTAACAGTTCATTAAATTGGCCCTCGATCGCAATGGGGCGATTGTAGAAGAGGTCGGGATTCTCAGAAACTTGCTCCGGGGTAGGAGACAGTGCCAGAGATTCCGCAACGATCGCAGGTTGATTCTCATACTCGCTATATAACTGCGGATCTAAGTCCAATCCGTAGGCTGTATTGATGTCCACCAGAAGGAATTGACGAACTTCTCCCGTTACTTGGACCCGCATCTCATCGGCATTGGGAATCGCAAAGACCTCACCACTTGAATTGATAACTAGAATTCCCTCCCCAGTTAAAAAGCGGTCATCATCCATTAAAAAGGTGTCACTAGAGGTATCGATTTCTTTCACATCTCCACGCACCGTCACCGTTTGACCGATAAAATTTTCTGGATTAGAGGAGATATTTTCTGTAGTGCCCGCCATCTGTTGACCTGGCATTGCCGTCATGGGTTGGTCCGGGGTCATTGTGATCGGTTCTCTTCCCGGTGCAGGGACCGTGGTGGTGGGGGTTTGGTACTCGGTCTCATCCAACGCTCGGTTCTCTTGCTGACAAGCCGGTAACAATAGGGCCAACAGTCCCAAAGCTACAACACTGGTCCGAACGCCGCCTTTTATCTCGTTAATAATCATGATTTTTTTTGCTCCTAATTTACTGAATGACCCTTTCATCGAAGAAATGGCTGAAATTAATTTCTGGCAATTCTCGCTTTGAGGGTCTACACTGACTATTTATTTGTTATGTGACTTCATAATAACAAGAATAACCCGGCGATCGCCTCTACCCAGAGAACAATTTTTCCCTCTATCCAATGAGGTACTAAACTGAGCAGAAATGAACTCGATTCATTCCCAGGTGCGACTTTGGTTTCAATATCTATAGCAGTCCTAAATGATTTGTAACAAAACTAGCGAGCAAGATGATCGCACAAGGCTTTCGGGCTTGGATCCCTGACACGAATGATAAAGGATCTGCTATAGTCACAAAAATGACTGAATTTAAACCTAACTCAGTTCACGCCAGCAAAATTAAAAAATTTTTATATAGCGGTTCCCACCGTTATTCGCGTACATCTTGGGAGTGCGTTCGCGCTACGCCGCACAGCTTTCGCCCGGGCTCAGGCTTTACGCACTCCTCTAAATATCTGTACGCGAATGAGGCCACCGAACCGCTATATAGCGCGTCTAAATCAATTTGACATAAAGAAAGCGAGCAAGATGTTTGTGCGTTCCGCACAGGCGGCGCCAACGCACTCCTAGGGTCTCGGGCTTGGATCCATTGTCAAATTCATTTAGGGTCGCTATATAATAAGAACACTCTAGAACTTGCTTAGTTCTTTTAATTTAAACTTAAATTAATATGCCACAATATTTTGGAAAACTGCCGACGACAGAACAGCCTTGGAACAGCCTCCAGTCTGTGCAAACTGTCAAAGAACTTGAGAACCACATTTACTTCAATTGTGGCAGTCAAACCCTGGTGATTAATGCAGTCGCACCGAATCTAATCCGGGTGCGAATGTCCCCGACGGGAGCACTTTCTCCCCCGCGATCGTGGGCCGTAACTCAGGAGGAGAATTGGCCTTCCGTGGCGTTAACGGTACAGCAGCATCCTGACTCTACGGAAATCATCACGGACCGGATGCGGGTGGCGATCGCACACCATCCCTGTCGCCTCACCTGTTTTGACCCCCACGACCAACCCTTTGCCCAAGATATCGAACCGGGAATTAGCTGGCGGCAAGGGGCCGTTGCCAACTGGAAAAAAATCGAAACGGACGAACATTTCTACGGGTTTGGGGAACGCACAGGACTCTTAGATCAGCGATCGCAAGTCCGGACCAACTGGACTACCGATGCCCTGGATTATGATATCCTCACTGATGAAATGTATCAGGCCATTCCCTTCTTCATGGCGCTGCGTCCCGGCGTCGGATATGGCATCTTTTTCAATACCACCTTTTGGAGTCAATTTGATTTAGGTGCATCCCAACCGGGGGTCTGGAGTATGGAAACCCGAGGCGGTGAGTTGGACTATTATATCATCTATGGTCCCGAACCCGCAGAAATTCTGGCAACTTATACTCAGCTTACCGGGCGGATGCCGATGCCGCCAAAATGGGCGCTGGGTTATCACCAATGCCGCTGGAGTTACGAGTCGGAAACCGAAGTACGGGAGTTGGCCCAGGCCTTTCGCGATCGCCGGATTCCCTGCGATGTCATTCACTTAGATATCGACTATATGCGCGGATATCGCGTCTTTACCTGGAGTCCGAAACGCTTCCCGGACGCGGCCCAATTGATTGCCGATTTGCGTGAGAATGGGTTCAAAACTGTGACAATTATCGATCCAGGTGTGAAATATGAACCCGAGGGAGATTGCCCCGTATTCGACGAAGGCAGCGATCGCGACTATTTCGTTCGCAACCCCGATGGGTCAACCTTTCACGGGTATGTGTGGCCGGATAAAGCGGTGTTCCCCGATTTCCTCAATCCTGATGTCAGACAATGGTGGGGAGACTGGCACAAAACCCTCACGGATATCGGAGTGGCGGGAATTTGGAATGATATGAACGAACCGGCGATCGAAAACCGTCCCTTTGGAGATGACGGCCATAAAATTTGGTTCCCCTTAGAGGCACTACAAGGACCTCCAGAGGAACGTGCCACCCATTTAGAAGTGCATAATCTCTATGGTTATCAGATGGCGCAGTCCTGCTATCAAGGGTTGCGGCGACATCGACCGAATCAGCGATCGTTTGTGCTGACGCGATCGGGATTTGCCGGTATCCAACGCTGGTCCTCAGTGTGGATGGGGGATAATCAATCTCTCTGGGAACATTTGGAGATGTCCCTGCCGATGTTATGTAATATGGGCTTATCCGGCGTCGCTTTCGTGGGTTGTGATATCGGCGGATTTGCCGGAAATGCCACTGCTGAACTGTTTGCTCGTTGGATGCAGGTGGGAATGCTATATCCCCTGATGCGGGCGCATTCAGCGTTAAATACGGCCCGTCATGAACCCTGGGTGTTTGGCGATCGCGTTGAACGAATCTGTCGGGAGTACATCGAATTACGCTATCAGTTGCTTCCTTACTTGTATAGCTTGTTCTGGGAAGCAGCAACCACAGGAACACCGATTTTACGGCCTTTACTGTATCATTTTCCCAACGACCCCCAAACTTATCATGTTCAGGACCAGGTGATGCTGGGTCCGTCCCTAATGGCCGCGCCAGTGTATCGTCCCGGCGTCCAATGTCGGGCAGTTTACTTGCCTTCGGGGGTTTGGTATAATTGGTGGACCGGAGAGCAACATCAGGGACCGGGATATATTTTGGCAGATGCACCATTGGAACGAATGCCGATGTTTGTTCCTGCCGGGGCGATCGTGCCAATGGGTCCGGTGATGCAGTACGCTGACGAACATCCCCTCGACTGCCTCACGGTTCGAGTCTGGCCGGTGCTCGGGTTGGAAACCTTGCACAAGACCTTTGTGCTATATGAAGATGATGGGCAGAGTTTTGACTATGAAACTGGCAGTCGAGGGATTACCACTTATACGTTGCAGCAGTCTGCACGCGAACTGGTGTTCAATATCTCGGCCCGGACGGGAAGTTGGACGCCTCCCCCCCGAGAGGTGGTGATTGAGGTACTGGGATTGGGGGAAGAGCGCTTTATGGATGATGGAGGCGATCGGCAGTTCCGGTTCTTACTCTAGCTACACCTCCGGTCCCCTCCCCTTACCAAGGTCCGGGTTAGGGTGGGGTTCTTCTCTCCGGTCCCCTCCCCTTACCAAGGTCCGGGTTAGGGTGGGGTTCTTCTCTCCGGTCCCCTCCCCTTACCAAGGTCCGGGTTAGGGTGGGGTTCTTCTCTCCGGTCCCCTCCCCTTACC
>NZ_JAFLQW010000544.1 GCF_017313335.1 Phormidium pseudopriestleyi FRX01
ATGTTCGGGAGGATTTTCCCCAATTCGGCTGTCAGATTTGCCGCTGTGATATCCAACCCATGCTGTAACAGTAATTCTCGCCATCCGTAGTTCGCAAGGCGATCGCAGACTTGTTTAACCTGATCAATTAAGGCCATAAGTAATTCCTGGTTTAATCCTAATTATTATAGAGTGATTCTTGCAGGAAGTGGATAATTCCTCCCAGGAGTGGGAGCATCTTGCTCCCTACTGCTGCTATCAGGGAGCAAGATGCTCCCACTCCTTAAGTAGATTTTTGTGATAATTTAGGCCATTTAATATAATGCATATTAATCATTAAAAAGTTTTTAAATATCCTTGACTTTTTGTATTAACTTGACTATAATTTTAAGTGTAAATATCCGCATAAAACAATGGGAAAAGCAGATATTAGCAGTAAGAGATTAATCGGACTCTCCCCCGATGGATGGGTCAAATGGGTAACTCGAAAATCGGATACAGTAGCCCAAGTCATCCTCGATTCAGAATTTCAGTGGCTTAGTCGAGATAGCGATATTCTCATCAAAGCCTATAGCCCGGAAGAAAGGGAATTTATTAGCCTAACCGAAGTCCAATTTCGCCCGGATACTCGGATGCCGGTGCGGATTCGGGCTTATGCGGCACTGGCAGAAGAAAAATATAATTTACCCGTGCATCCGGTGGTGGTCAATATTTTTCCGCCACCGGGCAACACCCCCATTCCCACTCGCTATGAATCGACTATTATGGGACTAGAGGCACGGCAAGACTATGAGGTAATCAACCTCTGGGAAATCGATGCCGAGGTCGCCTTTCAACCAGAATTAAAGGCCCTACTGCCCTTAGCAACGGTGATGAAAGGGGGTGCAAACGAAACCATCTTACGTCGTGCTGCTGTCCGACTACAACGGGAAGAACGTTCGGAAGATTTACAACGATTGTTGGGAATTTTTTCTAGCTATGTATTAGGAGAAAATATCGTGGAGAAAATCATGAATTTTCAAACACAGGCTTTACTGGAATCAACTTGGGGTCAGGAAATTTTAAAGCAAGGATTGGAGGAAGGACGCCAGGAAGGAGAAGTACAAGAAGCACAACGACTCATCCAACGCCAAATCCGGCGTCGGTTTGGGGAAGTATCTGAAGAGGTTACAGCCAGCTTGCAACGGTTGAACCGAGAGCAATTAGAAACGATAGGGGAAATGCTGATGGATGTCAATTCTTTGGAAGAATTGATGGCGGCTTTTCCTCCAGTGACTGATAATTAAAGTCGAGTTTTGTAGAGAAGTGAAATTAGCGCTTCTCTACAAAAAATATTCGATAAAATCAACAGCGATCGCCTTTTTTGAGGCATAACGGAAGGCGATCGCCGACAGTAGCGGTTAGAAACCCGGTTTCTGCACCGGATTGGTTGCTGATTAGCCAAAATTTTGTCACGAAACCGGGTTTCTGGTCCTCCTTCTTTAAGATTGACCCCCACCCCGATCGCCTTCCGTTTCGCCAGTTTAGGGGTAATGGTCCCTCTGGAACTGCCTCAACTGCCATCAATTTTGGATGGGTCCTTTTATTTTCCGTTCGTTTCCGTCAAAGGCTTGTGGCAAAATCGTAAGATAGATCAGTTTGTAAACCGTTCACCTTATATTCCCGATGACTTCCACCATTCCTAACTTACCGAGTCAATATGAACCCAAGACGACAGAAGCCAAATGGCAAGCGTTTTGGGAAGAGAATCAGGTTTTTAAAGCGGACCCGAATCACCCGGGAGAGCCTTACTGTATCATGATTCCCCCGCCCAATGTTACGGGTAGCTTACACATGGGACACGCCTTTGAAAGCGCCCTGATTGACGTGCTAGTGCGCTATCATCGCATGAAAGGGCGCAATACCCTGTGGTTGCCGGGGACGGATCATGCCAGTATTGCGGTCCAGACGATTTTAGAACGGCAATTGCGAGAAGAAGGCAAAACCCGGGATCAAGTGGGACGGGATAAGTTCCTGGAACGCGCTTGGCAGTGGAAAGAAAAGTCTGGTAACACGATTACGAATCAGTTGCGCCGGTTGGGGGTTTCCGTTGATTGGACTCGCGAACGGTTTACGATGGATGAAGGACTTTCCAAAGCAGTTTTGGAAGCGTTTATCGCGTTGCATGACGAAGGACTGATTTATCGCGGCAAATATATGGTGAACTGGTGTCCCGCGAGTCAGTCTGCGGTGTCGGATTTGGAGGTGGAACAACGCGAAATCAATGGTCATTTATGGCACTTTCGCTATCCTCTGAGTGATGGTTCTGGATTTGTGGAGGTGGCGACGACTCGACCCGAAACAATGTTAGGAGATACGGCAGTTGCGGTGAATCCCAATGACGATCGCTACAAAGGGTTAATTGGGAAAATGTTAACGCTGCCGATTATGAATCGGGAAATCCCAATTGTGGGAGATGAGTTTGTTGATCCGAGTTTTGGAACGGGTTGTGTTAAAGTAACTCCGGCCCATGACCCGAATGATTTTGCGATGGGAATGCGGCACAATTTGCCGTTTATTACCATTATGAATAAAGATGGGTCATTGAATGAGAATGCCGGACCTTTTGCGGGACGCGATCGCCAGGATGCCAGGAAGGCAGTGGTTCAGCAGTTGGAGGCAGAAGGACGACTGGTGAAGGTGGAGGAATATAAGCATACGGTTCCTTATAGCGATCGCGGTAAAGTGCCGGTAGAACCGCTGATTTCAACTCAGTGGTTTGTCAAAATTGACTCCCTTTCCAGTCGCGCCTTAACGTTTTTGGATGAGGAAAATTCTCCTCGGTTTGTCCCCGATCGCTGGACAAAAGTGTATCGCGATTGGTTGGAAAAACTCAAAGATTGGTGTATTTCTCGTCAACTCTGGTGGGGACATCAAATTCCCGCTTGGTATGCCATTAGTGAAACGGGGGGAATGATTGCTGATGATACGCCGTTTGTGGTGGCAAAATCTGCTGAAGAAGCTACAGCTAAACTGAAAGCTAAATTTGGAGAAAGTGTTCAAATTCAACAAGACCCGGATGTTTTGGATACTTGGTTTTCCTCTGGATTATGGCCGTTTTCCACCTTGGGATGGCCTGATAAAACCGAAGATTTGAATACCTATTATCCCACAACAACCCTGGTTACTGGCTTTGATATCATTTTCTTCTGGGTGGCGCGGATGACGATGATGGCGGGACATTTCACGGGGAAAATGCCTTTTAAAGATGTTTACATTCACGGATTAGTCCGGGATGAAAACAATAAAAAAATGTCTAAGTCGGCGGGGAATGGAATTGACCCGTTGCTGTTGATTGAAAAATACGGTACCGATTCCCTTCGTTATACCTTAATTCGGGAA
>NZ_JAFLQW010000118.1 GCF_017313335.1 Phormidium pseudopriestleyi FRX01
AGAAACCGGGTTTCTTTACCCAATCTGTGACAATTAGCAAAAACTTAGGCGAGAAACCCGGTTTCTAGTCCCCTACCCCGAGTTGAATTACCCGACTGCGATCGCCTTGCCAAATTTGGTGAGGTAGCGGAATGCTTTGACGACGAAGCTGGCACAAACATAGGGCGATGTATTGTAAAATGAAGGCCAAGCTAATGCCTTGTCTTCATCGTAGCATTCACTTCGTTCCGGATGACTTTCAATCCAGGCTAATCGCACCGCATGACCAATTAATACATCCAGGACTATATATTCCTGAATCTGTAAATCCGGGTTGCGATCGCAAATCGCTGCGAGTTCCATCAAGGTTTCAATATTCACCTGTCGATATTCCGGTGCCTGAATTTTATTCAGCAAATGTTCCACCCGTAGGGCAAAATTCTTCTCTCCTGGGGTCATTTCTGCTAAAATTAACTCACTATCTAAGCGGTTGCGGCGCTCTAATTTATCCCCAATCACCAACCCTTTACAATGTTGCATGACTTGCCACACCCGAGGATAAAATTCTTTGGGGACTCGCCCTGCGGCACCATCTAACTGTCGCCGACGGTGCCAATTTCCTGAGATTTCTTCGGTTTCATTGGGGGAAGGCAGCACCACCCATTCAATCTCTTGTTCCTGCTGTTGGACGTGCATGGATTCTTGTTTTTTCAGGAGTTTATTCATCCCAGCATATCCTTTCAAAACTTCTCGCAATCGGGTATTAATCTGAAAAGGACTCAATTCCATCACCCGTTCGTATGCTTCATCTTGGATGAGGTTTAATTCTTTGGCGAGTTCACTGGTAATCAGCAAGATTAAGTAACTCACGCGCAGGGTGAGCAATCCATTAAATAAGTCCGGTTCGGCTTTGATTAATAACCCCAAATAGAGTAAAATCTCCTGAGTCAAAACGCGATCGCGAATGTCCTCCCCGCAAAACAGCCGAATTTTGTCCACAATTTCTGTATAGGACATCGGACGAGAAATTAGGGATGCCTCAGTATAGGCTTTTCCGACGGTAATTTGCTTTTGCCGGACTAGGATATCTGTCACTGCATCGGATAACCCAATATCTGCTTTATTCAACAACCCTGCGGCACGACGGACGACGGACCAATGAATTTGCTTTTCGAGGGTGTTCTCATCGTCACCGGCGATCGCCTCGGTTATCGGAGTCTTTCTCGGGTTACTTCCGGCGATCGCACAATCCTCGATCGCCTTCCCTGTTCCCGCCTTAAAATACACTTCATTCAGCAAATCTGCCACCGTCACCGAACGTCCAGGTCCCGCCAGTCCTGTCTCAAATTCTAATCCCTGCAAGCGACACAGGGTATGCAACAGTTCGATTTGCTCATACAAATTACAGGAGGCGCGTAAACTATCTAGCAACAATCCCGGATCCGTTTCACACTCTAACATGAACTCTTGGGTATGACTCAAAGGCCAATTTTTCTCGGCATCGTAAGCCAAAAAATAACAAGCGGGTGCCGCATTTTTCACCGGATTCTCACTAAACTGAAATTCATGGAGAAAATCAATCCGCTCAATGCTGCCGGTGAGCATCAGTTGATTCAGTCGTCCCAACTTCACCGGCGTCCCTTCACAGTCCCCATCCCGCAATTCTTTCATCAGTTCCAGCAATGCCGGGAGAAATCCCTCACTACTTCCATCGGTTTCCAACATGGCATGAGTCAGCAGCAAGGTGATTGTCGGACGTCCTACCCCATGACCCCCAATTTGAGGATACTGCCACCAATGGCGATGGATATAGGCCAGTTCACCCTTGATATTGGATACCAAAAAGTGATAATCTAAGGTGAGATAAAATTCCTGCTGGTCTAAAAATGACGGCAAGAATACAATTGTTTCTCCGCGAATCCGAAAAATATTAGAGGTTGTGAGACTCCGCAATCGGCGCACGGGTCGTCCCGTTAGCCCTAATTTATCGTTTCGGCCAATTTGCCGATACACGCCGGAGAGGGCTCGCGCTTGTCGCACTTGAATCGGTTCGACTTCTGCCGGGGTTTGGGTGGCAATCCCATGATAGGCGAGTTCCGTTTGCAGGTCTTCATCTTCCGCAAGCAGGGCGATTTGGACGACAGGTTTACGGCGTCCGGCGAGGGTGCGACGACGTCCTAATGGGTCGATATCCCCTCGGTGTAATAACCCTTCATCGAGCATCAAACCCAGGAAATATAGGCTTTGCGCCCAGACTAAGGGGAGATTTTCATTGGGGAGACGCGGTTGGGTTTGGGGATTGGTACGTTCGGCTTCTACCTTGTCTGCGGGAACGTAGTACAATTCAGGAAGCAGTTTCAATCCGTAGGACTCGACAACCAGGGAGTTGAGGCGTTCTTTATACTCTTGGGTTTGGGTGCGATCGCCTCGAAAGATGCCATCTAAGAATAAGTAGGTGAAAAATAACGGCCACTCACATTCAATGTTTTCAAACTTTTTCAGTTCCCAAGGTTCGTAATGCAAGCGCCAAGGGTCTTCCAATACGGTTTGATGTCCATCCCGCAAAAACCGCTTACAGCCATATTTCCCCTGTAATTTATTGATGACTTTCTGTTTGGTGCGATCGCATAATGGACCATCCTCGATCGCAAATGCCGGAAACGTGATAATACTCAACAAAGCCGCATCGACTTCCTTAGAACTCGATTCCCGAGGCAGAATCGATTCCAATGTCTGCCTTGCGCGGGCAATTTCATCCGCCAGGACGTGAATCACCGAACTCTGAGACCCTTTGACCCCAAATAAATTAACCCCATTAATCGCTTCTAACGCCGCCAATGCCATGCCAATGGAAGAGGCATTTAACTCCGGATTACCTTTATTAATTTTATTTCCCCGTTCCCAGATTCCATAATCGGGAGTGCGATAAGCCCGTCCAATATAATAGACTAAGTTCTGAATAAAATTAACTTCATCCACCGTATAAATAATGGATAACCCTGAAACCGTCATTTGAGCTAACATCAATAAAAAGATTGAAGTCGCATCAATTTGGAGATGTCCCCACTCATTATCGCCGACGACGGTATCTCCTGTATGGGTGTCAAATTTGGCGTGCAAACAATCAAGCAGAGATTGGGTTTCTTTGAACCGTTCCACCTTGTCTGCTTGCCGCATCATACAAAAGAGCAATCCCCGCATCAACTTAACCACACTATGTTCTAATTCATAAGTGCGTCCTTGGGAATCATCCATTTTGCGATAGGCGAGGGCCAACCCCCAGACGGCGAGAATGCTATAAACATTGTCGCGCACCCAGGCATCGGTATAGTCGCCGTGGGCGTTGATGGCGGTAGAAGCCGGTAACAGTCCCGTAATCGGATTTTGGCGAACCAGAATGAGGGACTGGATCTGGTGATAGTAATACTCTAATCGGGTTTGACGTTCGTTTGAGGTTAGGGTCATGAGGTTGTTTTGGAGTTGATGAAATGGTACGATTTAACTTCAGTGGGGGGTTTATCCCCGGTGGCGCGAGGGGCTTTTACCTCGCCTAGAGAATATCCTGGCGTTTTTATGAAAATTTTTATAAACCTAGAGCAGCACCTTATTATCCGTAATTTTTATATAGCGGTTCCCGGACTCATGAGGTATGCTCTAAAGCCCCTCTCCCGTCTTGGGAGAGGGGTTTGGGGTGAGGGCTGTACCTTGTGGACATGAGAAACGCTATAAAACTGAGGTTAATGGTAATAAAATTAAAATATAATTAAAATCCAATTTAGTCAAGAATAGGCTGAGGCGTTAGCAAGCTGAAAGTAAGGGTCTAAAAACAAAAGGGTTATGCTACAGGTGTTGCAAAAATTTTCCGTATTGGGACTGCCGGTTCATATTACCACTCATTATCGAGACTGGTTACAGTCACGTTTGCAGCAACGTCAGGGAACTCATGTGGTGACTCTGAATGCGGAAATGGCGATGCAAGCGCTAGAGACTCCAGACCTCGCTGAGGTGATTCATCAGGCGGATTTGGTGATTCCTGATGGTGCCGGAGTGGTGTTTTACTTTCTCGTCCGTGGTCGAAAAATCCAGCGCTGTCCTGGCATTGAACTGGCGGAGTCATTAGTGCAGTTAGCGGGGGATTTGGGAGAGGACTGTTCCACCTTTTTCTTTGGGGGGAAACCGGGAATTGCTGAGATAGCTTTGAAGCGATGGCAAACTGAGTTACCGGGATTGGCGATCGCCGGGACCCAAGATGGATATCTGTCTCCAGAGGATGAACCAGCTTTCAAAACGCGACTTCAACATCTGCAACCTCGCTTGATTTTAGTCGGTTTAGGCGTTCCTCGACAAGAGTTTTGGATTCTAGAAAATCGCCATTTATGTCCCGACGCGATTTGGGTGGGGGTTGGTGGTAGTTTCGATATTTGGTCGGGTCAAAAAGAGCGAGCTCCAGTTTGGTTACAACGGATCCAGATGGAGTGGGCCTACCGTCTCTATCAAGAACCCTGGCGTTGGCGACGGATGTTAGTATTACCCCAGTTCGCCTGGATTTCGATGAAAACCGCCCTCCGGGAGTGAGGATAAAGGATGTTTCCGCTTGTTAGTAGTAACGACTGAAGTCGTTACTACTAAAGGGAAGACCCCATCTCTCCAAACTACGCTGACACCTGACGCTGTGCTTGTTGTTCTTGGATGCGATCGAGGGTGCCGGTGGGGATGGAGGCGATGAGCGATCGCGTGTAGTCTTTTTGGGGGTTGCTGTAAATGCTTTCTGCCGGACCGATTTCTTCTACTTTGCCTTGATTCATGACTAGAATGCGATCGCTCATAAACTTGACCACACTTAAATCATGGGAGATGAAAATATAGGTGAGTTTAAACTCTTCCTGTAATTCTTTTAACAAATTCAGCACCTGCGCCTGGACGGATACATCTAAGGCGGAAACTGATTCATCACAAATAATAAACTTTGGATTCAGCGCTAATGCTCTAGCGATACAAATTCGTTGTCTTTGACCTCCGGAAAACTCATGAGGATAGCGATTCATTAATTCGGCATTTAATCCAACTCGTTCTAATAAATAGGCCGATCGCTCTCGTCGGTGGCGGGAACTCTCTCCCACTCCATGTATTTTCAATGGTTCCATCACCAAGTTCCCAATGCTCATCCGGGGATTGAGGGAACTAAAGGGATTTTGAAAGACAATTTGCATTTCTCGGCGCACTTGTCGCAACGCTTTCCCGGCAAGTTTGCCCACATCTTGCCCTTCAAATAAGACTTTTCCAGCAGTGGGTTCGATTAATCTTAATAAGGTGCGAGCAAGGGTGGTTTTACCGCAACCAGATTCTCCCACCAATCCTAATGTTTCTCCGGGATATACTTCAAAGGAAACCCCATTCACTGCCATGATATA
>NZ_JAFLQW010000095.1 GCF_017313335.1 Phormidium pseudopriestleyi FRX01
AATGGTTTAACAAAATCTCTCCGGTCCCCGGACCTTACCAAGGTCCGGGTTAGGGTGGGGTTCTTTCACCATATTTGGTGAAAACTTAATGGTTTAACAAAATCTCTCCGGTCCCCGGACCTTACCAAGGTCCGGGTTAGGGTGGGGTTCTTTCACCAAATACAGCGAGTCCAAATCAAGCCTCTCTCGCCCGATTTGAATTCAGAAAATCAGGCTTCTACTTTCGACGGTATTGGACGAGAATGACTCTCGGTACTTCCCGGTTTATCCTGCTTGGTTAGCAACTCAAATACATGACTCCCAATGGCCGCTTTGACATCATCTTCCAAGTCATGCATCACATCTCGATTCAGATGAAACGCATAGTTAGCTTCTTCCACAATCCGTTCAATGGTTGCTTCATCGACGGGTAAGGAATTCAAGGCATCCCGATACTTTTCTTTAAAGGCTCGTCGCGCTTCTACGGTGGGAATTGCTTCAAATTCATGGAGGGATGTGCCTTGATTTTCGGGTAAATCAAGAGCCGATTGGATAATCTTTTTCAAACTTTGACCCCCGGAGAGGTCTCCCATATAGCGAGTATAGGCATGCGCAATCAGCAGTGCCGGGTCTGTATCCGCTAATTCCTGAAGGCGATCGACGTAAACTTTACCCGCATTTAAGGGGACAATCTGATCGCGCCAATTCTCACCATAATAAAAGGCGAGGTCTTTTTCCAGATTCGCCGTGCGGTTGAGTTCCGGGAAATACATCGGTCCGACTACCGGATCATCCTGGTGTCGTCGCATCGCTTCTTCCATCACACTATACACCCAATAGAGATTGGCGAGCAACTTGCGGAATGGCTCCCGCTCGACAATCCCTTTGAGGAAGCACTTCATATAAGCTGTATTTTCGGCGGCAGTATGGGACTTTTGGGTTCCTTCTCTCAGGCGGGTGGCTAAATCGTGGCTCATGTCAAATGACCTTTTTCCTTTTAGATTTATCTGGGTAATGCCGGTTGGGGCCATCTCCAGCAAGGGAAACCGCGACCGACTTCAGTCAGTATATAGCCATACAGCGATAAAGCAATGGATTGTTACATAACTTAACAATTGCCAAACGTTAACGATTGTTACGGTTTTGGGGTAAGGGTCTTTTCAAAATCGAAAAAGTATTATAACTTGAAAGCTATTAAGTTATTTCAGAAGAGCCAGTCATGATTTCTACCCCATCCCAGGCTGCTGCCGAGATGTCCGTCACCAAAACCAAAGCCCTGAAAGAAAATATCCTGACCCCTCGGTTTTATACAACCGACTTTGAGAAGACGGCCAACCTAGATTTATCCGCTCAGGAAACCGAGTTGCGGGCGATGCTAGAGGAAATGCGGGCGGACTACAACCGCCATCACTTCGTGCGAAATGAGGAGTTTGCCCAATCCTGGGACCATCTTACCTCAGAGGCGCGACAAGCCTTTATCGACTATTTGGAACGGTCCTGTGTGTCGGAATTTTCGGGGTTTCTGCTGTTTAAGGAACTCTCGCGCAACCTGAAACAGCGGAGTCCTCTGTTAGCGGAAATGTTTAGTTTGATGGCTAGAGATGAAGCGCGTCATGCCGGATTTTTAAATAAGGCGATGGCCGATTTTGGCTGTACGATGGATTTGAGCTATCTGACGAAAAATCGGGTTTATACGTTTTTTCCAATTGAGTGGGTGTTGTACACGGTTTATCTGTCTGAGAAGATTGGGTATTGGCGTTATATTATTATTTATCGCCATTTGGAAAAACATCCAGAGCATCAGTTTTATCCCTTGTTCAACTATTTTGAAAGCTGGTGTCAGGATGAGAACCGGCATGGGGATATTTTCAAGGCTCTGCTGCGATCGCAGCCAAAACTCTGGCAAACTTGGACCTCTCGTTTGTGGAGTCGCTTTTTCCTGCTAACAGTGTTCGCAACCCATACATTGACAGTCCATGAACGCACGGGATTTTATGATGCTTTGGGAATTGATCCCACGGAGTTTGATCATGAAGTGATTCGCAAAACCAACGAAACTGCACTGCGAGCTTTTCCATCGGGGCTTAACACGGAACATCCAGAGTTTTTCCCCCGGTTAAATAGCTGTTGTGACCTGAATGTAAAGCTATCGGAAATTGATGCTAGTTCTCAACCGAAGTGGATTAAGGCGTTAAAAAAATTACCCTTTCAACTGTCGATTTTCGGCCATTTGCTGCGGATTTATTTACTTAAAGGCATTGACGGTGAGGCACTCCGGGGAACGGTTCGATAACACTTCCCCGGAGTGAGCCGATCGCCCTTGAGGAATGAGTCTAAGGGCGATCGTTACTCATGTCAGGAACTTAACTAGATGCCTCCAATTCTCCCTGTTCTTGCAAGCGACGTTTGCGAGCATAGAGTTGAATAATCACCGCAAAGGCAACAATGGCGGCAATAGTTCCCCAGGAAACAATATCCGTGGGAAAGTTGTTTTTAAAAATGGCTAAAAACACGACTAAAGCGAGTATAATAGTCGGGACTTCATTCAGCCGTCGCATTTGGATTCCACTAATGGAACAAGTTCCCTCTTCCAACTGACGAATCACCCGGCCACAGTAAAAATGGAAGCCGACTAAAGCCAAGACTAACAACAGTTTGACATGAAGCCAAGTTTCCTTAAAAACTCCGGGTTGCTGGTAGATAATGCCCGCTGCCATGATAATTGTAAAAATCATCGCCGGCATCATAATTAATTTATAAAGCCGTTTTTCCATGCGGTTGTACTCGGTTTTGAGAGCGGATCTAACGGCTTCCGGGCGGTCACTGGCTTCAATATGATAGACAAACAACCGGGGTAAATAAAACAATCCGGCAAACCAAGCGACAAAGCCAATAATATGGAAAGACTTAAACCACAGATACGCCATAAACTTTGATTACTCCTTGGAAGACAAACTGGGTATTGATTCGAGATGCGATCGCGAGGATTGGGTCCAGACGCCGACGAAACAGGCGATCGGCCTAGGGCCAGAAATCACTTTAATATCATACCGATTCACGGCACCAAAACCCACGCCAAATCAGTTTGATTTTTGGTAAAGAGTGCCATCAGGCATGGTAGCATCTTCTAAATTGACATCAATCAGAATCGCGCCGGTCAAATCAGCCCCCCGTAAATCAGCCCCGCGTAAATTGACCCCCGTCAAGTCGGCAAAACTCAGGTCAACCTCGCGTAAAATTGCTTCACTCAGATCCGCTGCATCCTGTTGAAGCGTCCGATTCAGATGAGCACGACATAGCTTTGCCCGTTCTAAATCCGTTTGATACAACAACGCACCACTTAAGTTGGCGTAACATAAATCAGCATAGGTTAATATAGCACGACCCAAATCCGTTACTTGGTCAGAAGTGGGACGCAGATCCGCTTCAAACAAGTTCGCCCGGGATAACCGACTCCCGACTAAATTGGCACCACATAAACTAGCTTTACTCAGGTTCGCTAACTCTAAATTGGCATAAGTCAACTTGGCACCACTCAAATCAGCTTCCCTCAGAACAGCGCGATACAAATCCGCCTCACTTAATTCAGTTCCCCACAGGATTGCCTCGCTCAAATCTGCCTCACGAAAACTGGCGCGACTGAAGTCAGTTTTACCGAGTCGAGATTGTCGTAAATCGGCTTGATTTAAATTGATTCCGTGGAAATGACCGTCAATTAAATCCGCTTCCCGGAGATTCGCTTTCCGAAAGTTGCGATCGCCTTCAAGATATCGTTTTTGAATCTCTTCACTGTTCATGGGGTTTCTAGTTAAAGGATGAGTGGACAGTAACCGTTTGATGAAAACAGTTTATCATGGTGACTCCCCAGGTTTGATGGTCACCACACCCCATTGATTCAAACGATTGGGGTTCAGGATTGCTGCGGTTTAGCCAATCCTGAACCCCCAACTGTAAACCTTCGGGTTTCCACTCTCAAAATTTCCAGCTTTTGTCAAAGTTTCCTGATATCAGTTAACCTTTGAAGGCAACCCTAAAAAATCTTAATTAAAGAATCCAAAATCAGGAAGACTACTGTTTCAAAGGGATTCAGGGAATTGATTCATAATGATGCCCGGGGTTGATGATAGAATGTTTACTTTTCCAACGGTTCTCCCGACGCTTTCCACCCCTGAATACTTGGGGGAAATGCACTGACGTTAGTATATCCTAAAAGTCGCAAAGTCATCACACCGATGCCGGTGCGATATCCCGAGGTGCAATACAAAATAACCGGGCGGTTTTGGGGGATTTTATCGATATTTTCCGGTAAAGTTCTCAGGGGAATATTAATCGCATTTAAAATGTGACCCGAGGCGTACTCAGAAGGCTGTCGGATATCAATTAATAAAGCCTTTTCCGGGTCTACCATGCGTTTGAGTTCGGGAATTCCCATGATAGTGTAATAATCCCCAGGAATGTCATCCAAAAACTGTGCGATCGCCTCAGACAATGCTGGATTAGACGGGGTTGAAACCGCCTGAACTGGACCCGGAGCCACTGTTCCCATTAACAAACAGAAAAACAGGATTAAAAATAAAGTCTTTACAAATTTTATCATTGAGTAATTTCCTCCATCCTAAGATTAAATTCCGGGCTTTTACCGGCCAAACAATAAACGAGTTCCGACAGAACAACTCCTACATTTTAGCGGAAACTCCTGCCATAAAAACACCTGTGCTCTCATTCCCGTGCAGTGGTTCGCCCCAATCAGTTGCAAGTCATACTTTCTGAATGTTTCTGCCGTAGCTTGCAGGCGATCGGCACTAGCATTCAACAGGTGCATTCCCCCAATCACGGCATAAAACTTATCTTCACCCGTCAATGTAGCAATATAATTGAGTGTATTAATCACTCCTGCATGAGCGCAGCCTAAAACAACAACCACCCCTTCCATTGTCTCTATAAATAAGGCTTGGTCATCTAAAATAACATCCACCTGATTATGCTGAGAATCTTGCCAAAACTGACCCCCCGTATCCTCTAACGGATGAACCCGGGGAATAGTCCCAGTAACATAAACTCCCGGAACAATTTCTGTCGGGGTTTCAGTCCAAATCACCTCCCTAGATTTCTGGGCGAGAATATCAGGATCCTGAATCGGACAACCAATATCCCCTCGGGGGCTAAATTTGGGATTGAGGGCCGAGGGATGCAGAAATAATCGAGGATAAGAGTTTTCTAATACCGTCATTAAACCCCCAGCATGATCATAATGACCATGACTCAAAACCACCGCATCTATATCGGAAAAAGAAATTTCCAACTGTTTAGCATTGTGTTTCAGTGCCAATCCCTGTCCCGTATCAAATAAAATCTGAGAACCTGCGGTTTCAATGAAATAAGAAACTCCATGTTCCCCCAGCAATCCTCTCCCCGAAGCCGTATTTTCAACTAAAACCGTGACTGCCACAAAGTTGTTCATACCAGACTAACCCACTCTACCGAACTCCCTGATATTTCTGTCCATTTTTTAAGCATCAATCTCCCGTTAATATTGAAAAGCACTGTTTTCGCCTCAGTTCTTTCCTCATCTTGCTGGTCCTAGGAAAACCCTACCATTTCTCCCTTAAATCCATCCACTCATTCTCGCCATCACTGCTGCCAGCAGCGGCAAGATTGTAAACCCCAATAATTCTCCCTTAATCAGCCAATTCAGTTTTGTCACGCGCTCAAGTTCCAAGGCGGGAGGCTGACCTTTTTGTAAATCTTTAAACCACCAGATAAAGGTAAAGGTTGGATACAGGGAGAATAAACTCACTAGAATAAACACCCCCATTTTGGCATAAAAAAACGGATTATTCAAATAATAATCCGTTCCCTTGCCAAAATAGAGAACTCTCAATACCCCCGTGACTAGAATAGCCACCGCCCCTATCCCATAGGCCAAATCTGCAAAAGCTACTCGTTTCGCTTCATCGAGAGTCATATCTTTTTTTAGGTTTAAAACCTCTACCGTCAGGGCGGCAAAAGCCAGCATGAACCCGAAGTAATGGAAATACGCTGTAATTGAACTAGCCCACATTGTTTTAGATGAAGAAAGAATAGATGATGTCCTAAATCTTGCGATCGCTACCGGATGAAATAAGCAAGAGCCGAAATCAAAATTTTCAACTCATGATGAGTAAAGTAACCCAAATTTCTGATCCAGCTAGACGGCAAAAGTAGCCCAAAAGTTGTCAAGAAAACCAGGAATTTACTCGATTTAAACCCTGATATATATAGCAATCCTCAATGATTTATGCCCGGGTGCGGCTCCCCTCTCCCGTTGTGGGCCGCCTTATGTTGGGGGTGAGGGCATTCTACAACTGATTGAGTCCAAGCTCTATAGCAATCCTCAATGATTTATGCCCGGGTGCGGCTCCCCTCTCCCCCTTTGGGAGAGGCCTGTCCTGAGCCCTGAGCCCTGAGCCCTGAGCCCTGAGCCCTGAGCCCTGAGCCCTGAGCCCTGAGCCCTGAGCCCTGAGCCCTGAGCCCTGAGCCAGTCGAAGGGTCGAAGGGGGTCGAAGGGTCGAAGGGTCGAAGGGTCGAAGGGTCGAAGGGTCGAAGGG
>NZ_JAFLQW010000511.1 GCF_017313335.1 Phormidium pseudopriestleyi FRX01
AAACCATTGGTGCAATCCAACCCAAAAATCATCACTGCGAGGGGTTGCTTCTGATCCAGAGCGTCCACCAAGGTGCTGTAAAGGGTGCTGACCGTTTTGGGGAGCACCATAGAATGTACGGAACGTCCTTCCTCTGAAATTTCTGGACAGAGGGATTCGAGACGTTGGAGCATACTCCGCTGCAATGTCACATAATTGCACCGGACTAAAATTAAGGAAAAATTTCCTTCGGACAGGGCGATCGCTCTGACCAACGTCTGTAAGGATCGCTCATTATAGACGGAACAGTCTATGGGTTGGTCAAGGTCAGTCATAACTTTCGTAGTGGTGCGCTATTCAAAAGCCAAATCAATACCATAGTGACCACCCCAAACTATCATTTGCCTATTTTTGCTATTCCCTGATTCATCGGTTTGGGTTGGGTTATTAATCTCCTCTTTACCTACTTTTTGTCCTGAAACAGTAATGCTCGTCGCCGATCCCCTGATTTTATCTGGGGCAACTTTGCCTCAAAGCTCCGGTTCTTATTGTACAGATAAAAGACCCTTTCTTTTTTGGGAATTTAGGATTGTTACAGATCACCTCCTCACCTAGATTCCACGACAGGCGATCGGGCATGAACAGACCGGGAATTTTCTCGGTTTGGATAATAATCTTCCCATTTTGGCCAGGAGAAATGCTAGGGCGAAATAACTTAATCCTAATTTTGGTTTTTAATGGTCATTCCGTTCCGATTGGTCGGCTATTTCTATGATATAGTTCCTCTAAATCATTTAGAGCAAGAGGGGAGGGAGTAACCCCTTGGGGGGATAGACCCTACAGCAATGAGCGAACAGGGTTAGATTCGCTCTATCAGTTTTGTTCCAGATAAAAATCACGATCGCTTCTATTATTGGAACTACCCTTTAGCTCCGTTTCCGTCCTAGGAAGGGTGAATGGAGTTGGCGCTTTCCGGGGGATGAGTCTCCGTTTTAACAGGATTCGGGTCTTCATCATAAACGTTTCTTGGCTTCTGTCAAATTCAAAAATTCGACTAAAACCCCAGGCAGAAAAAATCCCAGGAAAATATCAGAAACCGATTCTCATTAGGTGGGATACCAGCCCAGACAATCAAATAGAGCGCTCAACAAAGAAGAAGAAAATTGGCGGGTGTTTATCCAGCTTTTTAAATTCAGTTTCAAGATGGGAGAGAGAGTGAAAAATTCACTCCTCTCTTGACAAATATCGTTCCATCTGTATTGAACGGGGAATCAATGAATTCCTTGCGGACCGGGCATTTTTCCTGACGATCTTTAGCTAAATTTTTGATAAAATTCGCAACATTTTATCGGCCTAAAGCGATCGGGCAACTCGGGGTGGTAGAATAGTGGAGCGATCGCCTGCATTTGCGGAAATTTTTTCAATCGCCCGGTGAGACTTCCACCTAAGCCATCACAGTGTTCAGCTCAAGACAAAAAAGAGTAGAACAAAGGGAGAGAACCCAGATTTAGGCTGGATATTCTGACATCCATTCCTTAAATTTAGGGGCTTCGGCTAAAGCGGGATTAATCCAATACCATCGTCCATCGCGATCGCGATACTCAAACAGAAACATACTTCTCAACAACAGTTGATAATCCTCATCCCCTTGGACGTGCTTCTGTTCCAACGCTTGAAATAACAACTCCCACTCCTCATCAGTAATCGCCGCAATCAAATCATCCCGATATTCTTTAATCACATTTTCCAGACAGTGGCGGGAAAACGGAGGGTCTTGTAACTGAAGACAGCTATAAAGCAGTCCCAGTAAATTCCGCACATGACCCCCACTCACGCTGCACAAGCGATTTAAGGTTTCTGAACAGTCAAAGACTGAGGCAATCAGATCTTCTCGTTCCGATGCTGGAATGTGGGGAAATGCCCGGGCGAGGACCATATTTCTGAGTAACTTCATCCCCTCAGCATAGACACTCCCATCCCGTTCCCGTACCGGAACCATCGGTAAAACCTTCGGTTTCACCCCAAATCGAGAACTCAAGCGGCCCAAGTCATTGGAAAAAATTAAAGACAAGGGAATGGTATAAACCACATGACAATTCAGCTTCCGTAATTGCTCACCGCGATCGACAAATAGATATTCTGGTTGCGTGCGTCCCGAAGGTTTTCTGACGCTATCCACCCGGTCTAAATTATCCACGATCGCCACCAATCCTTTTTTACCCCGCTGATTGAGAATCTCCGTCGCGGGATGCAGCAATTCACTATTAATTGCTTCCAAAATATTATTAGTGCGGGGCTCTAAATATTGTCGCAACTGTTGCCGTAATCGGGGGCTATGTCGAGCTTTCGCCGTAATTGAACCAATCCCCCCAGGCAAAGAAAAGCCTAGTTCTCCCTCACTGCTGGCACTAAAGGTTCCAACCCCGGGAAGCGAGGCTTCCCCACTGAGTTCTATGGGAGTTTGCAACAGATCCGCCGCGCCCTTGATTAAATCCCGGAACCCCCGTTTAGGTTCAACGCAGAGGTTAATCTTCTCTAAACTTTCTGAAACTTGACGGGCAATACTCAAGAGAATTTCCGTGATATCTACATCAGCCATATCCAAATCATGAGAAGACTCGAAATAGACAACGTGGTATCCTTCCGCTTCTAAGTCTTTTTTTAGTCGGAATAATTCAGTGGATTTTCCACAGCCAATATGTCCAGTAAATAGCTGGCAGGTAGGGTCATTTCCGGATAGTAAACTAATCGTTCTACCCAGTTCTCGGATAATATTACCACCTCGAACCGAAGAGAAATCAATATAGTATTCTCGGTCCTCCTCATTCGCCATATCCAAGACTTTACTGGGATTACAAGCTTTATAAAATCTCGGTAAATCTAGTTTCATGTTAATTAACTCTCCCCAACTACTGATCCCTGCTTCAGATATTTCCCTAGTATAGGTTCTCGTTCCGTAACAATTTTCATGACTTAGGGTTACTTATGATGATTAACCGAGGATTGCCCGAGTGATCTTTACTTACCATCCACCGACTCAGGATCGAAAGGATGGGGGAAAAGCGGATTAATAATTGAGTGTTCAATACCCCCATAGCCCGCAGAATTTTTGCAGGATTGCAGCCCTTTTGTTTAGGGGCGACCTTAGATAACAGGGCGATCGCCCTGTTGTCTTTAAGAAGGTAGGAGTCTATCACCCCCTGTCAAGGGTCCCAACTTGAGGAGGCCGGAAGTTGCATCCTAGAGAATCGCCCCTATAACAGAGGACTTACAGGAGTGATTCGGATGAAACCTGATTCCTGGGGGCAGTCTATGAATTGTCCCTACTCTGTAATAGAAGTGAGGGGTCACTCTAGCAACTCCTACTCCCTCAGAAAAAGCGGGGGAGTGAAGTTTGCGACTTGGAATCCGAATTGAATCTCAGCAGAGGAGGTCAGTGGGGGATAGTACAGACGAGAAGTCGCCTAACCTCAATTAAAAACCCGAATCGGGAGGTTAAAATAAGTGAAGAAAAACAGGGTTGAGCAGCCCTCACCATACCGAAACCTGCTAATTTTAGAGTCCTAGGGGGAATCTGAAGTCTGGATTGCATCACAAACCTATTCCCCAGTGGGTTAACTGTATGGGAATTGTGAAGGTTTTTAGTGCAAGATTTCAAGGTTATTTCTTGACAAAAGGTAAAGTTTGGGTGTATTTAGTTGTGTCCCAGTTAGCTTAAACGGTGAGGATGGATACCATCGGAACGGTCTCTCAGTCCGAGTTAGTGCGTCGCCGTCGTCAACTGAGGCGATCGCGGCGTCAGAAAGTTTTCCAAGCCTGTTGGCAACTGTTAGCGGTCAGTTCCTTGGCCGGATTTTTATTGTGGACGACCACCTCACCGGCTTTAGTAATTGACACCCCCGAACAAGTCGAAATCGACGGGAATGAATTTCTCTCCGATCAGGCGATTCGGTCCCTGTTGCCGCTTTCGTATCCCCAATCCATGCTGCAAGTTCGACCGCAAGAACTCGCCCGAGAGTTGGAATCCCAAGGTCCGATCGCCAAAGCAAGCGTTTCCCGAGAACTTTTTCCCCCGGGACTGAAGGTAACAGTCCAGGAACGCTATCCGGTGGCAATTGCCAGTGAGGGAAATGCGATCGCCCCTGGGGTCCCCACCGATACTCCCCCCGGACTCAACTCCAATCCGGCAGTAGGGTCCCCCGGAATGCCCTCAGTGGGTTTGCTCGATGAACGGGGAATGTGGATGCCCTTGGAAAGCTACACCGACCTAGATCCCACCGTTCAACTGCCCCAACTCCGGGCGATCGGCCCCCTGGAGCAATACCGTTCCTCTTGGGAGACTGTCTATCAATCCATTCGTCGCAGCCCCATCAAAATTTATGAAATCAATTGGCAGGACCCGGCAAATTTAATTTTAAAAACCGAACTAGGAGTGGTTCATTGTGGTCCTTACAGCCCTCGATTTGGGGAACAAGTGACCCGTTTGGGCCAGATGGGAGATTTACCAAACCAGATTGATTTAGCCCAAATTGCTTATATTGATCTGACCAATCCCGATCGCCCCTCCCTTCAACGGATCGGTGTAACTGCACCTCAAACCGTCCCAACCCCTTAAATTCATTGGAAAAACCGCAACTCAAAGCCATGACAAGTCGGGGAAAAGTTTGGGTTCACAATCGGGTCAGTATGATTACCCTTGACAGATTGTCAAAACTAATCAGTGCTAAAGTTGGTAATCTTGGGCAACATAGCCTATAGTTGACCTTGATCTGCCCAAAGTTCAGAAATTGTATCTCTACCGTTCCCAATACCAATGACACTTAATAGTAAACTAGGGGTTGGAAATGAAAGCCCTCATTCTGAAGAACCGACAGGTTTTCCCGTGGCAGTGAACAACTCCAATCCTTTTAACAACACAGGGTTAATATTGGGTCAAAATCGCGATAACCCGCTCCCCGGGGAAGACACCAGGAGTAACGATATTGTGCCGAGTAGCATAGCCAAAATTAAAGTCATTGGCGTAGGCGGCGGTGGATGCAATGCTGTCAACCGCATGATTGCAAGTGAAGTCTCGGGAGTAGAATTTTGGGCGGTGAATACCGATGCCCAAGCTCTAGTCCAATCCACGGCAACCAAACGTCTACAAGTCGGACAAAAACTGACCAGAGGTCTCGGCGCAGGTGGCAATCCCGCCATCGGTCAAAAAGCCGCAGAGGAGTCTCGCGATGAGATTGCTCAGGCCTTAGAACATTCTGACCTCGTTTTCATTACCGCAGGGATGGGGGGTGGAACTGGCACCGGGGCCGCCCCAATCGTCGCTGAAGCCGCCAAGGAAGTCGGGGCCCTAACTGTGGGGGTTGTCACCCGTCCGTTTCTGTTCGAGGGCCGTCGGCGCACGAACCAAGCGGAAGAAGGGATTGCAGCCCTCCAAAGTCGGGTCGATACCCTAATCATCATCCCGAACGATAAATTGCTCTCTGTCATTTCAGAACAAACCCCAGTCCAAGAAGCCTTTCGAGTGGCTGATGATATCCTCCGCCAAGGGGTTCAGGGGATTTCAGATATTATTACAATTCCGGGTCTGGTGAATGTGGACTTTGCCGACGTGCGAGCGGTTATGGCTGATGCTGGGTCTGCGTTAATGGGAATTGGTGTGGGGTCGGGCAAGTCCCGGGCCAGAGAAGCGGCCCTGAGTGCCATTTCTTCTCCCTTACTCGAATCCTCAATTGAAGGGGCCAGGGGTGTGGTCTTGAATATTACCGGCGGCACTGATTTGACTTTGCATGAGGTCAATGCAGCAGCAGAAACGGTGTACGAAGTGGTTGATCCCAATGCCAATATTATTTTTGGTGCGGTGATTGACGAACGCCTCCAAGGGGAAATTCGCATTACTGTGATTGCAACGGGCTTTTCCTCAGAACCCCCCCAGCAGGGGACCCAGGCAGTAAGGGTGGCTCCACAACCGCAACGGTTCATTCCGAAATCTCCAGTCGCGTCACCGCCGCCGCCGCCGCCGACTCCAGACCCTTCCCGAGGGAAACCACCGGGACTGGATATTCCCGATTTCCTGCAAAAGCGTCGCCCTCCGCGATAACCACTCAAAATAAATCAGTTGGGATTAATCACTGCTGACCCTACTTCCTGGGTGAGCAGTTGATTCTTTTTGGTAATTTTAACGGTAAAAGGCGGAAAAATGTCTGATATGCAAGCAATTTCCCAGTCGCCGGTTGTACCTGTGGCCTTGACGATCGCCGGTTCCGATAGTGGTGGGGGGGCCGGGATTCAAGCGGATTTGAAAACTTTTGCCTTTCATGGGGTGCATGGGACCAGCGCCCTCACCTGCATTACGGCTCAAAGTACGATGGGGGTAACCCGGGTGGATGGATTGCCGGTGGAGGCGATCGCCGCTCAAATTGATGCGGTGGTTCAGGATATGAGAGTGCAAGCGGTCAAAACAGGAATGCTCCTCAATCGGGAGATTATTGCAGCGGTGGTGGAACGAGTGGAGTCCCTGCATCTAAAGAATTTAGTGGTAGATCCGGTGATGGTGTCTCGGACTGGTGCACAACTGATTGATGATGAAGCGGTGACCTTGTTGCGGGATGTCTTGGTGCCTTTGGGGGCGATCGTCACCCCCAATCGTTACGAGGCCCAAATTCTGAGCGGATTACCAATTAATACTTTAGATGATATGCGCGCTGCTGCTCAGAGAATCCATAAATGTGGAGTTTCTGGCGTCTTAGTCAAAGGAGGCGGCATGGCGGGAGATTTGCGCGGGGTGGATGTCTGGTTTGATGGCGACTGCCTAGAAACCTTGAAAACGGTGACGGTAGAGACTCGAAATACTCATGGCACTGGATGCACTTTGTCAGCGGCGATCGCCGCCAATTTAGCATTAGGTCAAGACTCCCTAACAGCGGTCAAAAATGCTAAGAACTATGTCACCGAAGCCCTACAATTTGCCTTAGAGATTGGTCAAGGTCCCGGTCCAGTCTGTCACTTTTTCCCCTTATTTAAAGGAGGGAGATTAAGTTAGGGGGAGATAAGTTAGGCGGGGAAAAGATGGATCAGATTAGGCAAAATCCGCACGCCACGCCTGAACCGCAAGACGCGCTAGAGACTGCTGCCGATTGGCGATCGCATC
>NZ_JAFLQW010000263.1 GCF_017313335.1 Phormidium pseudopriestleyi FRX01
TTATTAGCCGAAGGCATTGGCGACACCATTCGCGTTTCCCTGACTGAAGCCCCGGAAAAAGAAATTCCTGTCTGTTACAGTATCTTACAAGCCCTGGGTCTGCGAAAGACGATGGTGGAATATGTCGCCTGTCCCTCTTGTGGTCGCACCCTCTTTAATTTAGAAGAGGTCCTCCATCAGGTCCGCGAAGCGACTAAACACCTGACGGGACTCGATATTGCTGTAATGGGTTGCATTGTCAATGGACCCGGAGAAATGGCTGATGCCGATTATGGTTATGTGGGTAAACAACCGGGATATATCTCTCTCTATCGGGGTCGGGATGAGATTAAAAAGGTCCCGGAATCGCAAGGGGTTGATGAGTTAATTAAGTTGATTCAAGCTGATGGGCGATGGGTTGATCCCTAGGGATTAAACGGGGGCAGAAACCGGCTTTCTATTATAGATTTAGGGGTTCGGGGATGCTGTATTAGCCAAGAAGCCGGGTTTTTCCACGGGAGTCGCGATCGCCTAGGGCAAATCCGGCCTGCGATCGCCCCTTGAACCGGGCTTTAACAGAATCAGGCCGGGGTCTGTTACCTCAGCAAAGCCTGTGTTATCGTAGGGCTAGGGACAAACCTTATCCATAAAATCCTGACCATCGTTCATTCCTGATTTGAGCTGTCCCCGGCTTATTCAAGGAGATAGAATCAGGGCAGGCGCTTTGTTATCGGGTTCGTCATCTATAGCTAAATATCAACCCTGTGCTTTCCCTTCATCACCCCCATCGCTTCCCTCTAGATTGCTTTCATCGTATTACTTTCTTTGTCGGAAGATAGAAGAGTCAACCGGGGTCGTCCTTAATCGTAGTTTTTCCTTCCTGATTGAATATTTATGGTGATTACAAAACGCGGACTTATAGTAAGTGCAACAGCAGCAGCCTTAACTGCTGTTACGGTCACGGGGGCGGGACTTCATCTGTCCCAAAGTCAAGCATTTTTTCAAGAAAGTCCCAAAGAACTGGTAGACGAAGTTTGGCAAATTATTAACCGCAGTTATGTGGATGCCACGTTTAACCAAGTGGATTGGGAGACGGTTCGTCAAGATTATTTGACCCGACCTTATACCAACAAGGAGGAAGCTTACACCGCGATTCAAGAAATGCTGGAACAACTGGGTGACCCTTACACCCGGTTTATGAATCCAGAAGAGTTCAAGAATATGCAGATTGATACCTCTGGAGAACTGACAGGGGTGGGGATTCAAATTTCCCAGGATGAAGAAACCAAGCAACTAATCGTGATTTCTCCAATCGAGGATACACCGGCTTTCTCGATGGGAATTCAAGCCAGAGATGCCATCCTCAAGATTGACGGACAAAGTACCGAAGGGATGGATATCAATGAGGCGGTGTCCCTGATTCGCGGTCCGGTTGGCACTGAGGTGACTCTGACTATTGAACGAGTGCTCAACGAAGAACGCGGGACGAAAGAGACTCAAGATTATAAGATTCGGCGCGAACGCATAGAACTCCATCCAGTCCGCTACAGCTATCAGGAAAGCCCGATGGGTGGGGTCGGATATGTCCGTCTGACCAATTTTAATGCGATCGCCGCTGAAGAAATGAGCGACGCCATCAAGGACCTGGAAGGCCAAAATGTCTCCGGCTATATTCTGGATCTACGGTCCAACCCCGGGGGTCTGCTCCATTCCAGCATTGAAATCGCTCGGATGTGGCTCGATTCCGGCAGCATTGTCTCTACGGTGAACCGCATCGGAGAGATGGACCGTCAGTCGGCCAACGGACGCGCCTTGACGAATAAACCGTTAGTGGTGTTAGTCGATGGGGGTTCTGCCAGTGCCAGTGAAATTCTCTCTGGGGCTTTGCGAGACAATGAACGGGCGGTCCTCGTCGGAACCAAAACTTTCGGCAAGGGCTTAGTGCAGTCGGTCCGTGGATTGGGAGATGGATCCGGACTGGCGGTGACGATTGCCAAGTATCTCACCCCCAATGGTACGGATATCAACCACGAAGGGATTACGCCGGATGTGGCGATCGAACTGACTGAGGACCAACAAAAACTCTTACGGGGCGATCGCACCTTAATTGGTTCCGCCCAAGACCCTCAATACACGAAAGCGATGGAAGTCCTCCGCCAAGAAATTGCCACCGCCCGGGCTAGACGTATCCCCGCCAACTAACTGAAATCGGTGAATTTGTAAGGGTTATCGGTTTCAAAACTTGGCTCGTTTTTACCTGTTTCCCTGAAATTAAAACGATTTACAATGGCTAGATCAGACCCCCATCCCGTAAGATGAAAGGGTCTTCTTTTTTTTCTGGTATCCCTCAAAGCAGTCTTTTCAGTTCTTGACGGGCGATTAATCCGGAGCTGACAGCCTCAAGAGAGGGGACGGAAACCGAGAATTATACTGCCCAAGATGAATAACCACAGAACCGCACAAATTGCTCAGATTGTCGAAAAACGTCGCCCCTTAGCCGAAAAAATGAGTCGGGTTGAGGACAATTTGAGGTCCCTAGCGGCGGCCCTTCGGACCTTACAGGACCACCGCGATCGCCTCCTGGATTCCGTGGAGGATGTGGCGATCGTCGGACATCTCCAGGACGTGGATTTTTGGAAAATTCAGGTGGAGATTGCTACGGAATTAGAGGCGATGGCGAAACTGAAAGCTCGGTTTTCCCGAAATACCCTGAATATTGGCGTCGTTGGACGCGCTAGACAAGGGAAAAGTCGCCTCTTACAAAGTTTGACTGGACTGAGTGCCTCGGAAATTCCCGACGGCGATCGCCAACATTGTACCGGCGTGCTCAGTACCATTTACCACAATCCCACCCTGGAAACTCATGGGGAAGTGTTCTTTCATAGTGGGCGATCGTTTTTAGACGAGGCGATCGCCCCCTATTACAACCAACTCCAGTTAGGCCCCGCCCCCCAGTCCCTCGATGACTTTGCAAGGCAGTCTCTTCCTCCTCTACCTCGCGACCTCTACGGCGCACAAACCGGGGCAAAATACGAACATCTCCGGCGATATCACACCCACCTGGACCAGTATCGGTCTCTCCTCCACCAACCCTCCCCACGCCGGATTTCTCAAGGGGAAATTCGCGAATATGTCGCACAAGATACCTCTGATGGTCAGCGCGTCTTTTTCAACTATCTCGCTGTGCGTCAAGTGAAAATTGTCTGCAAGTTTCCCAATAGCGATGTGGGAACCATTGCCTTGGTTGATATGCCCGGATTGGGGGATACAGGGATTGGCGATGAGGTGAGATTGATTGAAACCCTCGGTCATGAGGTAGATTTTGTGTTGTTTGTGAGGATGCCTAAATCTTCGGGGGATTATTGGGCTGATGTTGATGTCAAGCTGTATGACACTGCGGCGACGGCTTTAACTGAACTGCCGATCGCCCTCTGGTCGATGATGATTCTCAACCAAACTAGCGCCGGTTCGGGCAATGGGGATAATGCCAAAAACTGCCAAGATTTAGCCGAAACGATGGCAGAAAAACATATTGAAGTGGTCAAAACCCTAACGGTGAATTGTGCCGATTCTGTTGCGGTGAATCAGCAGATTTTAGAGGGGGTTTTGGAGTATTTAATGGCTGACATTACTGAACTGGATCGACAGTATGCGGCAGCTTGTCAAGACAGACTCTTGCATCTGCGCGATCGCCTCTGTGCCGAACTGGTTAAGGCAAGGCAAGCCCTGGGGCAAGCGGTCCAGCGAGAGAGCGAATTTCCCCTATTTCTGCGGTTATTCGATGCCCTATGGAATAACTTAACCAGTGGGTTAGAGGGATTTTTGCGGTGTCTGTCTCAGCAGCGAGAGGAGGAAGATTTGGAGTTTAAGAAGCAAGTCCAGATTGCGATTGCCAATTGTCGGCAAGATCCGGGCATTCCGACCCTAGAAGAGATAGAAACTCGACGCGATCGCGTCGGAGGTTATCCCAATGCGTACTATCAATATTTGAACGAAATTCGCGCTCATTTATCCCAACATTTTTTGACTTTAGATGATGGATTGAAGCAGGCGATCGAACGAGTCAAGTCCAGAGTTGCCGATGTGCTAATTGAACAGGGGCGGTTAGGAAACATTACCCCGGTTCGGGGAAGTGAATTTTTAGGCGTAATGGCGGAACTGTTACCCGAAGATTTACAAAAACTGAAACTGGGTTTTAGAATTTTATCCGAATTTAATTTATCCTATCGGGGACTGATTCAACATCGGATTCGTCAGCAGTTAGATGGATTAAATCCGGATAAAACGGAATTGAAATTATCCCAGCAAGGGATTTCGGCGTCTGAAGTTTTAGGGAATCTGAAAACCCTTCATGCCGAAGCGGTTTATAATTGTGAAACCGCCCTAGAAGATTTGTTGATTGAACCGAATCAGGCGGCGTTTGCGATCGTTGAGGAATTTGTGGACCGGGTGTTGCGTGTGGAAGGGGTGAAAACCGAATGGCAAATCTTTTTAGAACAAGTCCGTTCTGAGGTGTGGCAAGATGAATTTGACCGTCTAGGCAGTCGCGATCGCCTACGTCGAGAATGGTTGACTGCTGTGGATACGGTAGAAGCGGGGAATCAATTGGAATTGATGCAATTTTTGCCGGGAAATAACGGTTAAAACCCGATGAAAGTGCAGATTTAGGCTTCCTTCCCTGGGACAAGAAACCGGGTTTTTAACCCAATTTATGACTCCTTGCCAAAGATTGGGTAAAAA
>NZ_JAFLQW010000180.1 GCF_017313335.1 Phormidium pseudopriestleyi FRX01
CACTAAAGTGACTGAGTTTCCCGCATACCATGAGGTCTTATGAGAGTAAAAATCAACAGTTGGAAACGCTTTGGACTCTTTGTCTTGTCGGGGTTGTTACTGAGTTGGGCGATCGCCTGCACTCCCGGTACTGGCTCCAATTCGGGACAACCCGCATCGGGAACCTCGGAAGTTGAATTTTGGACAATGCAACTCCAGCCCCAGTTTACGGACTATTTCAACAGCTTAATCACCACTTATGAATCGGAAAATCCTGACATCAAAGTGCGTTGGGTGGACGTGCCTTGGTCCGCAATGGAAAGCAAGATTTTAGCCGCTGTTTCTGCCAAAACTGCTCCAGATGTGGTCAACCTTAATCCTAATTTTGCCACGCTTCTTGCCAGTCGCAATGCATGGCTCAACCTGGATAACCAGGTCCCGGATGACATTCGCCAGCAGTATCTTCCCAATATCTGGAAAGCGAGTACCTTAAATGGCGAAAGCTTTGGTATTCCCTGGTATCTGACCACGCGAATTTCTATTTATAACACCCAACTCTTCAAGGAAGCTGGTATTGACCAACCCCCCAGCACTTATGCTGAATTAGCACAGGTGGCCCAACAAATTCGCGACAGAACGGGCAAATATGCCCTATTCGTGACATTCGTTCCCGGGGATTCTTCCGAGGTCCTCGAATCGATGGTCCAGATGGGAATGCAACTGGTGGATGCGGAAGGCAAAGCTGCCTTTAACACCCCAGAAGGGCGCGCCGCGTTTCAATATTGGGTAGACCTCTATGAAAAGGGTTTGTTGCCTCGGGAAGTCCTCACCCAAGGGCATCGCCAAGCAGTCCAACTGTATCAAGCGGGAGAAATTGCCATCCTAGGTTCCGGACCCCAATTTTTCAAGACGATCGCCGAAAATGCCCCGAGTATTGCCGAAGTCTCTGCGGCGGCCCCCCAAATTACCGGCCAAACTGGGAAGAAAACGGCGGCAGTCATGAATTTGGTGGTACCTCGGGATACGGATGTCCCGGAAGCAGCGGTTAAGTTTGCCCTATTTGTCACCAATGATCAGAATCAGTTGACCTTTGCCAAAGATGCAAATGTCTTGCCTTCTACCCTGCAATCCCTCCAGGATAGTCATTTCCAGACATTACCCCCTGATGCCTCCCAGATCGATCGCGCCCGAATTATTAGCGCCGAGGATCTGAAGACTGCAGAGGCCCTCATCCCGGCGATGGAAGATATCCAGCAATTGCAACGGATTATTTACGACAATTTGCAAGGGGCTATGCTGGGTCAACAGTCGGTGGATCAAGCGGTCACCAATGCGGCCCAGCAGTGGGAGGCCCGCAACTAAGGGAAGGATCAGCAAAAATCTAAAAAGCCCCCTCACTGAGGGGGCTTGGGGGAATCTCTTCATTCTGCAAAAGGTTTTATCAAAAGAATCCTTCCCCCTTCATCCTTTTTTAAGTGGGAATATCAGCTAAAAAGTATCCCAGCAAATAAAGAGACCCACATAACACCGTTAGATGACTCTCTAGGTCCAGGGCTTCTTCTATGGCTGGAAATAAGTCCCGATAACAGCGAATGTCCTCTACCTCGGGACAGATATTTCGGGCAAGGGTGGCTAACTCTTCCGGTTTAGCTGAGTCATGGTCGGGGACTGGAACTAAGTATAAGTTGTCGCCCGATCGCAGTAAGGCGGTGAAGATACCGGCATGATCTTTGGTAGAAAGCATTCCCATCACCCAGGTTACCGTCGGTCGTGAGGCCCCTTCTGGGATGTTGGGGACAGTCTCGGGGGAGTTGAGACTCGCGACATAATGACTTAGGATTTGGGCTGCAGCAGCATTGTGGGCACCATCAATCAGGAGAGGGCGATCGCCTCGCATCACCCACTGAAGGCGTCCCGGCCATTGGGTTTTGGCCATCCCCTGGGCGATCGCCTCGTCGGAAATTTGCCACCCCTGTTTTCTGAGGGTTTGTACGGTGGCAATTGCCAGGGCAGAATTAATCAATTGCGCTTCACCAGGGAGGGGGAGAGGATAGCAGAGTCCTTGAGTCTGGACCCATCCCGGTTGCATCGCGACAAGAGTGGCAGGTTCGGGAAATCGGGCGGGACATCCCAGTTCAGCAATTCGGCGATCGACAACGGTTTTTGCTTCAGGGGGTAAGGGTCCGACAATTGCGGGACATCCAGACTTGAGAATCCCGGCTTTTTCCCCGGCAATATCTGCCAGGGTAGGGCCAAGGCGCTGCCAATGTTCCCAACTAATTGAGGTAATCACACTCACAATGGGGCGATCGCAAACATTAGTGGCATCCAATCGGCCCCCAAGTCCCACTTCCATCACCGCCACATCTAGCTGTTGTTGTGCAAAATACAGCCAAGCTGCTGCGGTAATCACTTCAAACTGAGTCGGGGAAGGCGCGGAGGGGTCGATCGCCTCCGTGACTTGGCGCAAGACTTCCTGCAATCCTTGTTCAGAAATTGGGCTGTCATTCACACAAATTCGTTCCGTCCAATCAACCAGATGCGGCGAGGTATAGCGCCCGACTCGATACCCCGCTTCCGTGAGAATGGCCGAAAGATAGGCACAGACAGACCCTTTTCCATTAGTTCCGGCGACATGAATCAAGGGAACGCTGTTGTGGGGATTGCCTAAATCATTTAAGAGTCGTTTGATGCGATCGAGTCCCAGTTCAACGCCAAAGCGTCCAAAGGAGGAGAGGAGAGAATCCACAGTTACCAGTGCCATTGCCACCCAATCTCGTGAAAGTTAGACCAATTTTGGTTAAGAAATTCCACTATATCAAGCAAGAGTGCTGCCAAAACCAGATATTTTTCCCCGGATTGTTCCCGACCAATCAGGTCCCCCTGTAGCAATTTCTGAAACAATACTGACGATCGCCCTAGGGAGAGGTTAGGCTATCGGATAAGTCACTCTTTAACGATCTCAACGCCCAGCAATTATGGCAACAGAACTGGCAATCGATACTCGTGGACTCACTAAGCAATTTGACCGACATATCGCGGTTAATGATGTTCATTTACAAATCGGTCCCGGGGAAGTTTATGGACTGATCGGACCCAACGGTGCCGGAAAAACGACCTTAATCCGAATGCTGGCGACGGCAGAGGAACCCACCATTGGGGAAATTTATATCAATGGGGAACGCCTACTCCGGGATAGTAATAATCCAACCCTTAAACGTCATCTGGGGTATTTGCCTGATGATTTCCCCCTGTATGATGACTTAACGGTTTGGGACTATCTGGACTATTTTGCCCGACTTTATTATCTGCGGGAACCCCGGCGGAGTCAGCGTCTTTATGAAGTCTTGGAATTAGTTCAGTTAGAGAATAAACGCCTGAGTTCGATCGCCACCTTGTCCCGAGGGATGAAACAGCGACTTTCTCTGGCACGAACCATTGTCCATGAACCGATTTTACTGCTACTCGATGAGCCAGTTTCGGGGTTAGATCCCATCGCCCGAATGCAGTTCCGGGAAATTATTAAAACCTTGCGGGAAGCGGGGATGACAATTTTGATTTCCTCTCATGTGTTGAGTGATTTGGCGGAATTGTGTACGTCGGTGGGTATTATGGAACTCGGGTATTTGGTGGAAAGTGCGCCTTTAAAAGAACTCTACCAACGCTTGAGTCGTCAGCAAATTTTAATCTCGACTTTGGGTCAGTTAGAGGCATTGGAAGCCGAACTGAAACAGTTTCCCCAAGTCGAGGGATGGGAGGTCAATTCCGATGGCAAAACCTTGCGGGTGCATTTTGCTGGGACTCCGGAAGAGAGTGCTAATTTGTTGCGATCGCTGGTGGATGCGAAGATTCCTTTGCATGAATTTCACTGCACTCAGGAAGATTTGGAAACAATTTTCCTCAAGTTAGGGCATAAACAGGCGTCTTAAACCCTAGCAATCGGTTGAGTTGGGTCTGACTAAAGTTTCGCCTAAAAGTTTATGGCTCAACGTCTAATTTTTGAAAATCATCCAAGAAGGTCTGAAATGTTTACACAATTATTAGATTATTTTGCAGAAGGAAATCCCCAGTTATTTAGAGAACTAAAAGGGCGGTTAAATCGCCATTCTCTTAGTATGATCGGGGTGTTATCTGCTCTTATTCAGTGCGTCATTGTGGGGATTTATTCAAAGCAAAATTGTATCACTTGGTCCGAAGATGTTGGGGGATACTGTCAAGATTCTCAAACGGTGATTCAGTGGGAGTCGGCCTTTGTTAGTCTTACCTTTATGCTGCCGTTGCTGTTATTGGCTGGAGGCGTCTATTTATTAAGTAGTGATTGGATGAAAGAACAACGCCGAGGAACCCTCAATTTCCTGCGGTTGAGTCCGCGAACCAGTCAAAACATTTTGCTGGGTAAATTGCTAGGGGTTCCGGTTCTCTTGTACATAGGAATCGGGTTTGCGATTCCCTTACATTTGCTCTGTGCGATCGCCGGAGGTATTCCCCTCGGGTGGGTTTTCGGTTTTTATGCAGTGCTCGTTGCCTTGGGTACTTTTCTATATACGGCATCCCTTTTGAATGTCTTATTTGTGGCCCA
>NZ_JAFLQW010000510.1 GCF_017313335.1 Phormidium pseudopriestleyi FRX01
ACTTACTGTGCCGGAATTTCACCGAAGACTAGAATACAATAATCACGCAGATGATTATTCTTACTCGCTTTTACTATTTTAACACGGTCGGCTCATATCCCCACGGATAAATCCGGGGGCTTTACGCCGATTCTCGGTAACTCGGCTGTAGCTTTCATCACGAGCAACAGCCTAACTGGGAGTCTCTTTCTTAATCTCTTGTTGTGCCTGTTTTGCCATCAGTGCGATCGCCGCTTTATCCGGTGCAGAGGTATCGCTTGCCATTTTTAACCACAGTAAATACTCAATATTTCCCGCTGGACCACTGATGGGAGACCAAGTTAACCCCCCATAACCCCAACCGAGTTCTAGTGCAGCTTGCAAGACTTGAAAAATCGCATCGGTATGGTCTGCTGGATCCCGCACCACTCCTTTTTTCCCCACCCGCGATCGCCCTACTTCAAACTGAGGTTTGACCAGCAATACTAATTCTTTCGGAGACACCAGCAATTCCGATAAGGCCGGTAATATCTTACTCAGAGAAATAAACGAGACATCCACCACCCCCAAATCCGGGAGATTCTCTTGAGACTCATACAAATCCCCTGGGGTCAAATACCGTAAATTGGTGCGTTCGCGCAAAATTACCCGGGGGTCGTTGCGCAGTCCCCAATCCACTTGACCATAGCCGACATCAATGCCATAGACGAGTTTAGCCCCCGCTTGCAGCAAGCAGTCAGTAAAGCCTCCGGTGGAAATGCCGCCATCGAGACAGAGGCGATCGCTCACGGTAATCGGAAAAGTTTCTAGGGCTTTGGCTAGTTTTTCGCCGCCTCGGGAGACAAAGCGCGATCGCTCTTTGATATGAAGTTCGGCATTAATATCCACTTCTGTGCCGGGTTTATCCAGCAGTTGTCCATTCACCCTAACTTCCCCAGCCCGAATGAACCGCTGTGCCTGTTGCCTAGAGGAACAGAGGTTTTTTTCTACTAACAGGGTGTCGAGTCGTTGTTTAGCCACGGGATTTCAGGGGTGCAGAGGGATTTGGAATATCTGATTTTACCGTGAAAGTCAGGAGGTTCGTGGGTTCATCACTGAGGATTGCCCAAAACTCACCATTGACATGATTGCGTCCGAAAATGACATGAACCGGGCCATACCCGTGACGCTTGTGGAGCTTAACGTTATGCCAGCAAAGGGCTTCACCGGGTTTGAGATGAAAGGACTTGGGTTGGTGCCAGCCCGGAGAAGAACGCCTCTAGATGGCTGGCTCCCTCTTTGTTTCTGAAGCTCTACTTCCTAGGTCTGATAAACTCTTCAGCCCCTTACTCTCCTTCTTTTGTCAGTCAATCAGGTGCCCATCATCGCGTTATGGAATGCTACTTTTCACGACCCAAGCAACCGTCAAAAGCGTTCGTAAGTGGAGTGTTATAGAGCCTTAAATAGACCCAGTAATACTCATTTCTGGTCATTGGTATCCCCTTAGCGTCCGGTATTGCTTATCCGTTGGGAATCGTTCTTTCTCCAGCCGTATGCGCATTATTTATGACAATTTCTACGGTTGTTGTCTCGATTAACGCGATGCTGCTCCGACGCATAAAAAGTTGACATAGAGTTTCATTCTTCAATCATTTGTAAGATTTGGAGGGTTGTGAACAGGGGTAGTTATTGCTTAAAACTAAATCGCCTGTTTACTTTTATTCCCATGATACGGAACCAGTGCCTGAATTAGAGATTTGTTGCTGAATCCTGATTCTGCCAAAGGGTATCAAAAACAAATTCCCGATATTGTCTTTTAAAGTCTTCGTCTGTTGAGTATTTCTTAAATATTTCTGTTTGTGTTCGCATATATTGCTGCATTAGTTTATCAACTTTTCTATCAGAAGATATCTTTGCGTTCTGCTTATCGGGTGAAGTGTTGATGGTATCCATAGTCTGCAAATCTGCTCTGATATCATCAGGGATTTGGATAGTCAAAATCTCATTTACCTTGTCTTTATTTGTCCAATCTATATCACCAAAACGTTGATTAAAAGTATTGATAATATTTTCTAGAGTGTCAAATTCATTTTCAGGTTTTCCGCCACTAACACTCACAGGAATCGGTGTTACAGACCCCATTCCTGTATCTAAAACAATTTTTTCTGTTTCTTGTTTGGTTGGTCTATAACTATCCATATCGATCGCCTCAATAATGCCCACAGCAAAATCATCATTGCTATCAATAAATAATTTTGGCGAAAGATACTTTAAAAACCACCATAGCTGCTCCCAATAATGGTTATTGAAATCAAGCAATTTAGATAAGTAGCTGTAAGTTCTCAAAAATGACTTAACTTTTTGTTTAAAATCTATTTGCTTGTCTAAATCCAAATCATTTTTAAAAATAGCAGCAGATGAATCAATAATTGGGTCTAATATTGTTCTCTCGGCATTGTTGGAATATTTTCCAAAAAAGTCTATTACTGTTTCTTCGTTATAGACTTCAAAGTTTTCTAGGGCATCTACTAGATCGTTGAGCTTATTGGGGCTTGTTTCTTCGTCTAAAGATGTAGAGGTATAGTAATCATCAAAGGCGGCTTTTATATCTTTGGTTACATTGTAAAAGTCCAGAATAAA
>NZ_JAFLQW010000066.1 GCF_017313335.1 Phormidium pseudopriestleyi FRX01
AGCCTTAGACCCGATGGAAATGTATGCGGAGATTGAGGTCTTGCAGGAATTATTGCAACAATCGGAATCGGAACGGGAAGCTCTGCTCAAGCAACTGATTGCTCGGAATAAATTGCTGGAATCTTTGGCGCTTACCGATGAGTTGACCGGGTTACCCAACCGGCGGGCTATGGAACAAGCTCTACCCCAGATGCTGCCCCATTCTGCGGCTCAGGAGAAGTCTGTTTATAGTGACTATATCTGCCTGTTTGCTATTGATGTGGATTTTTTTAAACGGGTGAATGATACTTATGGTCATCCGACTGGAGATGGAGTGCTCAGAGAAATTGCGGCGCGGCTGCAAAGACAGACCCGGGGGAATAGTTGGTTTTATCGCTATGGGGGGGAGGAATTTATTTGTTTAACTGTGGGCATTGGACCGGAAACGGCCTGGGAATATGGGGAAGAGTTGCGAGAGGCGATCGCCTCTGAACCCTTCAAAACTGCCGAGGGTGTAGAAATTCCCCTGACCATTAGCATTGGCGGGGCGATCGCCCCACTGTCGGGGATAACCGCCCAAGGGGTCAAAATCGGACAAGACCCCCAGGCTTTACTGGAGTTTGCCGATCGCGCCTTATATCAAGCCAAAGGAGAGGGCCGCAATCGGGTGCAGTTCTGTCCTTATTCGGAAATCCTCTGCAAATTCGACCCTAACCCTCTCGATGCCCAGTAATGCCACTAACCTTTAAAGTCTTTGGTCCCCCAACCCGGTGCTTTCTGAGCCGCCCGGATAATAAAGGCGGCCATGTTTTCCACCTGGTCCGTGGGTAGCCAAGTCTCCGGGACCTCTCGGCACCAGTAGATGTCCTCGCTGCCGTCATAACTCATCGGCGATCGCATATAGGCGACTAAACTTTCGATATTATTCCGGGGGGGAGTCGCGCCCCTAAGAGCCTCTAGGGACAGAGACACGACTGGATAGGGCAAGGTCGCCCCTCCCACATGACAGTTCAGGCAATTTTGTTTAAATAACTCTTTGCCTTCATGCAAGCTTTCCGGGGAAAATAAGCGAGTTTCCCCTTGCTGATTCATTTCGATGGGCACGGGCTCGGTGACTTGCAAATAGCGGCGCAAATAGAGGTCAACCGAGTCGGCCTGTGCCGGTAATGTGAAAGTCATAAAATTCAGGCCGATGACGACGATCGCCACCACTGAGCGGATTAAAAATTTTGGCAACATTAGCACTTGACTTGGGGTGCAGTTTAATCGCGAATTCTGGACCTGGATTTCCACAGATGATGAGGAGGTAATCCAGATTGTGGATCAGCACAAAAGGGGTTAAAAACTCTCACTCTGACCCCGATGCCGGGGACAACGGTTGGCTTCAAGGGTGTGCACAGAGCATTTTGGGGTTTGGACAATCACGTTGAGTTGATCGCCTCTCATCGGGGAGAGGGATTGCCGATCGCTGACGGACCAATCCCCAAAACGCCCGGTTGCACTTGAGTCCTGCCGTTACAACATCCGTGAGGCCCGGTCGAGTCTGAATGCAGTCTGTAACCGATGGTCCGATTTAGCGGTAGGGAGCCTCTCAATTTTGCCTAAAAACCGATTTGACCTCTCCCCCCTGGCCCCTCCTCTGCAAGGGGAGGGGGGAATTGACATCTTTCTCCCCCTTCCCTTGAAGGGAAGGGGGCTGGGGGGTTAGGTCTCTTTTCAAAATTGAGATGCTCCCTAGCGGTAGGCTTTACCACCACCCCATTGTATGCCTTTGATTTTAGGCTGAATGAGGATGTGTCCGGCGATCGCGAACAGATCGTCCTCGGTCAGATTTCTCATTTCCGCGAAAATATCCGCACTCTTAATGCTCGGGTGTAATTCGGAAATGTCCGTCTCCCCGTCATAGCTCGTCGGATTTTTCATGTAATCGATTAACCCTTCAATCGTATCTCGTCGAGGATTGGCCAAGGCCAAATCTTCTTGGCTCAAACTCACGTTGAAGTCGGTTTTGGTCACCCCACCAGCATGGCATTTGGAGCAGGTATCGTTAAATACCCGTTTGCCTCGTTCAACTTGTTGCAAGCTCAACACGACGGTCTGGCCACTATCGTTTAATGGAACAGTGCGGAGCTCGCGAGCGAGTTCCACTGCCGTCGCATTCCCGACAAATATTTGAAAGGTGAAGAATACAGTGGCTACAGCCAGCCAGATGCATCTTTTCAGCATGGTTTTCCTCAAAAAAAAGCGGATATGGTATTGAACGCTAAACACAGATCAGGCTTGGATTGGTTCGGTTGCTTACGGGTTCGGGACTCTTCCTGTGTCCATCGATTCCTTTGAATATGCCTCACCCGCGCTCGGGTCACGACTTGACAAGTTAGCGCGTTTGTGCATGATTAAGGCTCGAAGTCAAGGGTGTTGGTTCGCGATCGCCCGGTAAAACGCCGAACTCGCCTGGGGTCCCATCATTCGCCGCTAATCTGGGTTCGAGATGCGATCGCACGGTTAAAGCTCGCTCAAATACAGTCCGATCCAGCATTCTCCTGGGGATTGTCGTGAATTTTACTCAAAATTGCCTTGGCATCCTCCAACGCCAGACGGGTTTGAGGACTTTTATAAGCAATCGAGAGCTCATCGCACCACCGCAGGACCTCCTCAATCGGGAGATTATAGTCTTGAGCAATTTCCGAAATCGACAAGTCAGCGAAACCCATAATTTTTGGCAGACAGGTCAACATTAAGCCATTTTCAATATCATTATCATGCCAGTAAGTGGCACTTTCTAAAAATTGCATTTTTGCTTCAAGGATATCGAATGCACTAATTTGTGGAACACCCACCACCACTCCGGCAACCTCTCGGGAATTTTTCAATTCTTTATATGCCTGAGTCTCCCGACAATCTCTGATAAATCCCCTACAAATTAGGTATTTCTTACCTTTGACTTTTGCTAAATTTTATGCTTATCCCCGGTTGAAAATATTTTTGTCCAAGGGAGCAAGAGGCTCCCTTGGACAATAGCGAGCAAGATGCTCGCACTCCTTTAAGCCTCTGTACCATAAGAGCAATTGTAGGGTGGGCACTGCCCACCTTCTGCTCCGTGGGCAGTGCCCACCCTACTTCTTTATGTCAAATTGATTTAGACGCGCTATATAGGGTTGATTCGCGAATCAACCCTACAAAATCTATCTAGGATGTAACCGAGATCTATTCGATCGCCGTGGTACTCAAATGCATCGCATCTGGTAACGGAATCCGATGAGACAACGGAGATTGGGGTTGATGCAGACAAATCAACTGGGCCAAAGTTTTCTTAATCAGAGTCCGGGGCACGATCGCATCCACAAACCCATGAAGCAGCAGGTCCTCAGCCGACTGAAAATCCTCCGGCAACTTCTCTCGCAGAGTTTGCTCAATCACCCGGCGTCCGGCAAACCCAATGGTGGCTTTCGGTTCAGCAATAATAATATCCCCCAACATCGCAAAAGATGCAGTCACGCCCCCGGTGGTGGGATGGGTCAAAATGGGAATATACAGCAACTTATTGTCGCGATGCCGTTCCAGGGCCCCAGAGATTTTCGCCATTTGCATCAGAGACAGCATCCCTTCTTGCATCCGCGCCCCCCCAGAAGCACAGACAATAATCAGGGGTAACCGTTCTCGGGTGGCCCGTTCAATCAGGCGGGTGAGTTTTTCCCCCACCACGGACCCCATACTGCCCCCCATAAATTTGAATTCCATCACCCCCAGGGCCACGGGTAATCCATCCAGCTTGCCTAATCCGGTTTTCACCGCATCTAAACAGCCGGTTTTCTCTTGATATTCCCGGAGGCGATCGCTGTAGGACTTGCGATCGCGGAACTTCAGGGCATCCACCGCTTGCAGATGCTCATCCTGGGGCATCCAGGTGGTGTCATCAATGAGTTGGTAAATCCGTTCTGATCCATCCACCCTTAGATGATGCCCGCATTCGAGGCAAACCATCTGATTCGCTCTGAGGTCCTTGGTGTAGGTCAAAACCCCACATTCGGGACATTTCGTCCATAGCCCATCGGCTATCTCTCGCTCTTGCCGCTCTTGGCTCATTGGGCCTGACTTACGGCGATTTGCAAACCAATCAAATAGAGACATGAAAATGCTTAATCCCTTCTGTTTGTTACCGATTCAACTTCAGAAGCCGAAACCGAATGCGATCGCGGCGATCAAGAGGGCGATCGCTTCCTCTGCTGACGTTTCTCCACAACCTCAATTCAGAGTTCCGATGGAGGCTCCTCTTCTTCTGGGGGACTGAGTAATAACAACGCCGTCCACCGATCTTCTGGACGCACTTGCAAAGCCGTTGGACTCCCGGTTCCCAAATATGAAAAAATTCCTAAATCAATAATCCGAGTGGGAATCTCATGGGCCTCCAGCACCAGCTGCATGAACTCAGCCTCCCAGCGATGGCTGGTCGTTTTCACTGTGATCCAGGTCACAATAAACTGATTTAAACTAAGATTGTTTCCCGTTTCATTCTGAGGTCAGGCCCCAGAACCCCAATTTTAACGCGATTTCGCTCTTCAATTTTCCTACAAATTGGTCCAACTGGCACTTAAATATCCCCGAACCGGCTTTCTGCCGATTGAATCTGCCTCAACAAACTCAATTCTGACGCAGCGTATGGAACCACAATGCCTACAATAGGATTGAAGAATCAGCCAATCATCAAACTCTATTAGCAATCTTAGACTGAAACCCCCATGCCCAGAACACAACGCAACGATAACTTCATTGACAAAACCTTCACCGTGGTAGCGGACATCATTTTAAAGATTCTACCCACGAATCAACAAGCGAAGGAAGCTTTCGCCTACTACCGCGACGGAATGTCGGCTCAAGCCGATGGGGAATATGCTGAAGCTTTAGACAACTATAACGAAGCCCTCACTCTGGAAGAGGATCCTTACGATCGCAGTTATATTCTCTACAATATCGGCCTGATTCACACCAGCAATGGCGATCGCGACCTGGCTCTGGAATTTTACCATCAAGCCCTGGAACTCAATCCCCGGATGCCCCAAGCCTTAAACAATATTGCGGTGATTTTCCATTATCAAGGGGATCAAGCTAAGGACGCAGGAGAAACGGAAGATGCAGAGGAGTTGTACGATCGCGCGGCAGACTACTGGAAACAAGCCATCCGTCAGGCTCCCAATAACTACATTGAGGCCCAAAACTGGCTCAAAACCACTGGACGTTCCACGATGGATGTGTTTTTCTAGTCTCTGGGTGCTTTCAGCCTAAACTTTTTGCGGCGATCGCTTTGGTTTGATGCTGTTTTTCCCTCAAACAACGGGCGATCGCCATCCATTGTTACCCTCACCCTCCCCATTTACCCATGATTGACCGAGAACAAATTCGCAAAGTCGCCCACCTGGCTCGCCTCCAACTCACTGAAGCGGAAGAAGAACAATTCACCACCCAAGTGGGCAGCATTTTAGAGTATTTTGAGCAGTTGAGCGAACTGGATACAGAGAATATCAAACCCACCACCCGGGCGATCGATGTCAGTAACGTCACTCGTCCCGATGAACTCCAACCCTTTACGGCTCTATCCTCAATTATGGCCGCAGCCCCTGATGTGGAAGGGGACTTTTTTAAAGTGCCTAAGATTCTCTAGGGAAAATAATCCCCTATCCCAGTTATAAAACCCTGTTTCAAAATAGCCTGCTGAGGCGGGCTATTTTCTTGTAACTTCTACAGACTTATGGCTTTCATTCTCTCAAGCTGATTGGCGTTCTTTGATAGAGGGCAAAGGAGAATAAATCAGGTATAAAAGCAATCTGGTCTATTGCCGGACAGTTAAAGGGATGAATCGCGTTTCCAATCTGCTTTTGTATTTCCCAAACGGTTTATGATGTGGTTAAACATCATCTATCTTTCCAAGTCAAGCCTCTGGAAGCAGCAAAATTTAAGGGAATTCCCGAATCGCTCACCTGAGATAAAATTGAAATAAATCCAGCAGAAAAACCGTCATTTTTTTAAATCTTGCAAAAATATCCAAATTTTGTGGATTACATTAATACAAAAACAGACAGATGATGAACTTTATAAAGGTTTAAAAGCGGGAGAATTCTGTTAGGTTCTCAACTCGCGGCAAATGGGCAAATCTTGGTTGCGGGTGTGGACGATGAAACGATTACAAGCTGATGGAATTGCTTGTGCAGCCATTGATATAGCCTGGGACACCGTTATTCGCGTACAGTTTTGTCCGTGGTAGCCTCCGAGGGAAAGCTTTCGACAATAGCGAGCATCTGGCTGGCACTCCTTTCCATATCTGTACAGTTGGGGAGTCCTCTAATGGCTATACTGTCCCCTATTACTGCAACGGAAAAAACAGGTCAAGATAGGCTGATAAAATCGTCTCTCCCCACAAGGCTGCGATCGCCGCACCGAGAGCTAGAAAGGGTCCAAAAGGCATGGGTTTACTGCGTTCGAGCCACCCCAAGGCGATCGCACCCCCTCCGATAAAGGCACCGGCAGCACAAGCAATAAAACCGCCTAGCAGCATCAATTTCCATCCTAACCAAGCCCCCATCATGGCGGCGAGTTTGGCATCCCCGGCCCCCATTGCGGTTTTTCCAAAGGCGATGGAACCGACAAAGGAAATGCTGTCCAACAGCCAAATCCCGATGACTGCACCGAATATCCCGACCATTAACTGATGGGGAATTCCTTCGAGATTGGAGGCGATCGCCCACCCCATCACCATCTGAAACCCTAATCCCACCACTAATCCCGACTGCGTAAGCGGGTTCGGCAGGGTCATGGTATCCAAATCAATAATTGAGAGGGCCAATAACCAGCTAAAAAAGACCCAATACCCGATCATTTGCATCGGGTTCTCCCAGGTGAACAATGCCACCACCATGAAGATGACGGCGGTTAAGGCTTCGATGATGGGATAGCGGATGGAAATCGGACTTTTGCAGTGAGCACAGCGACCCCGCAACCGCAACCACCCGAAGACTGGTACGTTCTCGGTTTTACCGAGTTTATGCAGGCAATGGGGACAGCGGGAAGGGGGCCACAGCAAGGATAAACCCGCAGGAATCCGGTATGCCACTACGTTGATAAAGCTGCCGATGGAAGCACCCAAGGTTAAGGCGACGGCAAACGCCGCGATCGCAAAAATCACATCCATGATGACCCGATTTTAAACAGTTGAGTTGAGCATTGAGACGTTAAAAAAATGATGCAATAGTTGTTTTTTTTTATTCAAATTTTTGGTTAAATTATTCCTGATTAACAATAAGTAATCATCAGAATTCAATAAAAAGTCCGAACCCGATCCTGTCCGGTGATCATCATAGCCCAATTCACGCTAATAGAGTCCGGCTTCAAGCTGATCGAACGGTACAAAACATTCCGTCAGCAATAAAGCAGGCTTTTGGGTAAAAATGAGCTGACCTCGATGAGTAAAGCGATCGATAGCTACCCCGAGAGGACGCTGAATCCCATCGGGATGAACCTCCTTGTAAGCTCGATAAAGTAACCTTGCGGCTTTGAGCAAAGTCGGGTCAAGCAACTGCGGGGAGGCGATCGCGCTATCGTCTTGGAGTTGTGGTGCAGCGTACATGAGCGAGCAACCTTAATCGTAAAGTTTAAGTGGATACTGGAAAAAGTTTGGTGCTGGTCATGGCTTGATTGTAGTCTACCCACTCTTAAACTGTGGCGATCGGCCTCCCTAAAATATCTATCTTATGAATGAAAATCATCAACCCTTAATCCTTTGTCCCCCTTAATGCCGGGTTTCACCCCTCACTTAAACCGCCACCTTCCAGCGTCCAACTCAGCAAAGTTGCTGGTTCATTAATTACAGTAGTAGAGAATAAACAACAGATTACCAAGGATTACCTGATTCATGTAACACCCCGATTTAAGGGATAAATTTTTTCAGGATTGCTGCAACCTGACCATATTTTTCGCCCACCAACCCCTCTAGTTCGTGATGTTCTATGTCCTCTTCTGATCCGAGTTTACTCGTCCATATTCCCGAATCTAATTGTCGGGCAGCATGAGTAGGTCTTCTATTTGAGTCGGCATAGAGTGCTACTTTTTGAAAACCCACTTCTAAAGAAGCCGTTTCACAAACCTTATATCCGAGGGATTCAAAAACCTGAATAAATGCTTTTAAACTTTCTTCTCTTTTAATATTGGGCGGCCAATACTGTTGCTCCATTTCATCCGGCCACCACCACTTAGACTTATCTTCTAACGCCCAGGCCATACAATTATAATCAATTGTATCCGGGCTGGTTAGTCTGTATCCACTCTGTAATAAATTGGGGTAATCCGCTTCAATCCACCCCCTAACTTGCGTTCTCCAGGCTGAATTACCGATGGGTTCATTCTCTACCATCTGTAACCTTTCTGCTTCCCCCACTCCAGCCAATATCGAATCATCTCTTGAGTTTGACCTCGTTTTTCTGGGGGAACTGGATCTTCGCGACTAATTGCTTGGATTGCCCAGAACCATTGTCCTGAGTTTCGTTCCAGTTCTCGGAGTAATAAGGGGATTACTGCTTTCCCCATGCCAATAATCTGCTGATATATAGGATGCATGGATGCTTTATTTGTGGAAGAGATTCCCCTTGTTTCTCTACGCCATTGATGGGCTAATTCTAGGAAAGTCTTTTCTAATTCAGGAACAGTCGGATCTAAATTTTGAACCCCGTAGGCTTGCCGGTTTTCTCCCAACTGCCAGGTTTCTTGAGTCCCTTTAGCTTTGACCATTAGGAAATAATAACAAGGAAGAACACCTCCTGGTTCCATTAATCTGGATAATCGATGCTTAAATCTCTCTACCTGATTTAAACTAATATGAATGAATTCTTCAGAATTCTGTAGAAAATCGCCCAAAAAATTTACAACGTCCTGCTGGGAAAACTCATGGTCATCGGACAAGGAATAGAGAGAAATCACAAATTCTAGGATTTCAGAAATACTTTTTTGACTGATTGTCTTAACTTGACTTGCAACCGTTTTAGTTAACTCTTCTAGCTGTAAAGTAGGCTGGGCAATTTTTAAGGACTGCACTATTTCTTCTATAATTTTATCATCGAATTCTATTAACTGGGTTAAAATTGGATAATATTGAAGCGGAATTTGGGTGATTTTCATGGTATTTATATCGGGGACAAGACCCGAGAACATATTAATAATTTCTATGAGGGGATACTATTGGGCTTTTATTGCTCAATGTAAAAAAACCCGGTGACGATTTGCCACCGAGAAAACATTACCTAAAAAAATCAATGGGCGATACTGGATTCGAACCAGTGACCCCTTCCGTGTGAAGGAAGTGCGCTACCACTGTGCTAATCGCCCGCACGATTTCCTACAATAGCACGGTTTAGCAAAAATGCACAAGCCCTTTTCCAAAAAAAATTTCACCCGTTCCCAACCCTAATCCCCTTGGGGATATTCCTCCCATAACCCGGAGATTTGCCGCAAACTCTGGAAGTCGCCATTCCCCAAAATCAAATGATCCAGTAAAGGAATTTGCAAAAATTGACCCCCTTGCAATAACTGGCGGGTGAGTTGAATGTCTTCCGGACTGGGTTCTAAACTACCCGAGGGGTGATTGTGGGAAATAATTGCCCGGGTGGCACCATGTCGCAAGACTTCTCGAAAAATCTCTCGGGGATGGGCGAGGGTTTCTGTTGCTGTGCCAATGGTGAGCAGTTTGGTTGCAATCAGGCGATTTTTTACATCCAGCAGCAACAGGGCAAATCGTTCTTGGGGTTGCCACATCAATTCATGAGAGAGGGCCGCTGCTGCTGCCTCGGGACTATCGATTTCTTTGCGATCGGGGGGCCTGGAATAAAAGGTTCGCTTGCCGAGTTCGATCGCCGCTAAAATTGTGGTGGCTTTTGCCGGTCCCACTCCGGGAATTTCCATCAATTCCTGTGGGGAAATCACCCGCAAGACTTCCAAGGGGTCCCGCTGATTCTCGCCCAGTTTCTGTAAAATGTACTGGCCCAGTCCTACTGCGGACAACTTTCCTGGCCCTTGTCCTGTCCCCAGAAGCATGGCAATCAGTTCCGCAGTGGCCAGACTTGTTGGCCCATAGGCCATCAATCGCTCTCGGGGACGCTCATTAGTGGGGATATCTGCAATTCTGAGGCAATAGGTCATGGACCAACCCAAAACTCATTTTTCGCGAGTTTATCATAACGGTGAGTCATGAACCAAGCGATCGCCCCTAGGCTTGCCTTTACTTCCATAACATTTAACAATGGGCGATACTGGATTCGAACCAGTGACGTCCTGCTTGTAAGGCAGGCGCTCTACCACTGAGCTAAACGCCCTTTTTTTCCCGACGGATCACATCATAACACAGTTTTTGGAAATTTCATGCCATCTGGTCGAACTCATGATGAAATTACTTTGTGGAGCTTACCCTTGGTGGCAGGAGGGACATACGCCCAGACCCGCAGTAGCAGTCTCACCCTGATTGTTGCTGGTGGTTTTTTGTTTAGTGGACTGATGTTTGGCCCGGATTTGGATATCTATTCTCAGCAGTTTCAGCGCTGGGGGTGGTTGCGGTGGATCTGGCTGCCTTATCAACAAAGTTTACATCATCGCTCATTTTTGTCTCATGGTCCCTTGGTGGGAACGGCGTTGCGGATCCTGTATTTGGGGATTTGGATCGGGGCGATCGCCTTTGGAGTGGTCCTCGTTGGAGATTACATCGGACTGTTTACTTGGAATGCACCAATGGCATCAGCGGCGATCGCCCGTACCCTCAAACAGCACCCAATGGAAGGAATCGCCCTCTTCCTCGGATTAGAACTCGGCGCCATGAGTCATTCCCTCAGTGATTGGATCGGATCCGCTTACAAGCGATTCAAAAAATACGGATGGTCTGCTATTTTTAATCCAGGCAAAAAACCCCGAACTCCCGCCAAACGCATCAAGCGTCACGCCTCCAGCAACACGCGCCCCCAAAGAGCCTCCACCAAGCGCAAATCTTAAGTTTAATCCCGGTTTGAAAGCAAGGAAAATCACCAATTTCGGAGAATATTTAGCGAAAATAATTCAATATTTTTCCGATAAAGACATGACCATAAATCCATCGCTTAACCCGGCCTTTTTTATGAGGTAAAACAATGTATACCAGCCAGACCTATCGAGAAATTGTAAAACAGGTGATTCTTGGTTACGCTAAATTAAAGCCCTCTCATGGAGACATCCGATTAGAGCCGGTTTTTGATGAAACTAGAGATCGCTATGCGCTGATGCAAGTCGGTTGGGATAGAGGACGTCGAGTGAGAGAAAATTTAATTTATGTCACCTTACAAGATGGAAAAATTTATATTGAATACGATGGAATGGAGCGCAGCATTACCGAAGATTTAACAAGTCAAGGTATTCCCCAAAATCAAATTGTTTTAGCCTTTTTATCCGATTTTCAAAAAGTGCCAGTTGGCTGATTTTTGTTCAATTTTTGTTATGTAATTCACTTGTCGTCACCCACCTAATTCCCCTAAATGTCAAATCCTGAAACTCCCAAACTACCCCTTTCTAGTTCCTCGGCATTACCCGCATTAGAAAAGTTAATCCAGGTAGTGGCTCAGTTACGATCGCCTGACGGGGGATGTCCCTGGGATTTAGCCCAAACCCCCGAAAGTTTAATCCCCTACATTATCGAAGAAGCCTACGAAGTGGTCGATGCCATTAAAAGTGGGGATAAACAAGCCATTGCCGAAGAACTAGGCGATTTATTATTACAAGTCGTCTTGCAATCCCAAATCGCTAGTGAATTCAACCAGTTTAGTCTGACTGAAGTTGCTGAGGGTATTGCAGAAAAACTGATTCGCCGTCATCCTCATGTCTTTGGCAATGTTGAGGTGAATAGCGTTGAAGAAGTCCGGACCAATTGGGAGCAAATCAAGGCGGAAGAAAAAGGGGAAACCGGAGCGGAAGTTAAACCCCTGAGCGATAAACTGAGTCGATATGCTCGGACTTTGCCGCCTTTGATGGCGGGAATGAAGATTTCTGAAAAAGCGGCGGCTGTGGGTTTTGAATGGGAGAATATTGAGGGAGTTTGGGAAAAATTTGAGGAAGAGTTAGGAGAATTTCGCTATGCGATCGCCCATGAAGATAAAGCCCGACAACAAGCGGAATTAGGGGATTTATTATTCGTGGTGATTAATCTAGCTCGATGGTATGATTTAGACCCATCGGAGGGGTTACAGGAAACTAACCATCGCTTTTCTGAGCGCTTTTCTAAATTAGAAGCCGTTTGCGATCGGCCTCTTTCTGAATATAGTGTTGAAGAATTAGAAGAAGTTTGGCAAACTGTTAAAGCACTTTTGGCAAAACAAAAGCAGGAATAAGCAAGATTGGGGAGATTGCTCGTGACGAAAGCTGAATCCATGACACGAGTGGTACTGTCTTCCCCATCCTCCCCATCTCCCATGCTAAAATCGGGTCTAAAACATTTCAGGAAAAGTTGATGGTTAATAGCACTCAGAATGCACCGGCAGAGATTGCAGCAGGTTTTCATGCCTTTTCTGACCCGTTGCGGATTTCAATTTTGGAGTTGCTGCGCGATCGCGAGTTATGTGTCTGCGAACTGTGCGAAATTCTCGACGTGAGCCAGTCTAAGCTCTCTTTTCACCTTAAAACTCTTAAAGAAGCTGCCCTGGTTCGCGCACGCCAAGAAGGTCGCTGGATCTACTACAGTCTGAATATCCCTCAGTTTGCCTGCCTCGAACAGTACCTGGCCGAGTATCGCCGGTTTAGTCCGATTCTCCCCGCTCGGTCCTGTAATGGAGACTCCTGAATTTCACCTTTACTAAAATTTAACCTAGTTAATCAATTTTTATTGATATATTTAGCCTATACCCCGCAATTGTTTTTTGGGAAAGGGTTATGAACGCAACAGCACAGCAGTTTTTGAGCGGCGTGAAACGGTGGGCAGCGATCGCCGGAGTAGCGGCCCTGTTGACCTCCTGCCAAAACAGTAATTCTCAAGTCTTACAACCCATCATCATGGATGGGTCTTCGACGGTGTATCCGATTACCCAGGCGATCGCCGACTCCTATCGAGAAACTCATCCCAATCCGGCAGAAGTGACCGTGGAATTCTCCGGGACCGGAGGTGGTTTTCGCAAATTCTGTGCCGGAGAAACCACGATTAATAACGCTTCACGACCGATTAACTTAGAAGAGATGGCCGCCTGTCGAGAATCCGGTGTTCCCTATATCGAATTACCGATCGCCTTTGATGCCATTACCCTGGTCGTTCACCCGGACAATACCTGGGTCGATCGCCTCACGGTGGAGGAGTTAAAGAAAATTTGGGAACCTACGGCGCAAGGCAGAATTTCCAAATGGAATCAAGTGCGCTCCTCTTGGCCCGATCGCCCCCTGACCTTATTCGGTCCAGGCAGAGATTCCGGGACCTTTGACTATTTTACTGAGGCGATTATGGGGGAATCCGATGCCAGTCGGAATGACTATACCGCCAGTGAGGATGATGATGAGTTGGTTGAGGGAGTGCGTCGAGACCCCAATGCTCTGGGTTATTTTGGCTATGCCTACTATGAAGCCCACCGGGACGGACTCAAGGCGATCGCCCTGGATAATGGAAATGGTCCCATGATGCCCTCCCGGGAAACTGTGGAAAATGCCCAATATCAGCCTCTCTCCCGTCCCCTGTTTATTTATGTGAATGCCGACGCCGCCCAGAAGAATCCCGCACTTCAGGCTTTTGTCGAATTTTACCTAGAGAAAGCCCCAGAAATTATCCCCACGGTTGGCTACATCCCTTTACCGGAGGAAGGCTACCGTTTGGCCTACATCCATTTTCATCGACATAAGGTGGGGACAGTCTTTGAGGGCAAAGCTGCTTTTGATTTAACCATCGGCGAATTGCTGACCAAACAAGCCAAGTTTTAGGCGCAACAGTTTGCCCACCTCCCATCCCTCATATCAAATTTTCTTGAAATAATTTAACTCATCAACTTTTTTTGATGTACAATCAAAAGCGATTGAGAGACTGTAAGGACGAGGGAAATTGTCGTGAATGAGGCAAACGAGCATTCGAGGCAACCTGTACAAGCGGGTGGCAAACTGAGTATTTTTGAGCGATACCTGACCCTGTGGGTCTTTCTGTGCATCATCGCAGGGATTATCCTGGGAAAACTGTTTCCCGGTGTCGCCGTTGCTCTCGATCGCATGAGCTTCTATCAGGTATCCATTCCGATCGCCATCTGCCTGTTTTTCATGATGTATCCCATCATGGTGAAAATCGATTTCACCCAGGCAGCGAATGCAGTCAGAGCACCGAAACCTGTGCTGCTGACCTTAGTTGTGAATTGGTTAATTAAACCTTTCACAATGGTGGCTTTTGCTCAATTTTTCTTGGGTTGGTTATTTCGTCCCTTGATTGTTGGCACGGAAATTATTAACAACGAGACCATTGACATTGCCAATTCTTACATTGCCGGAACCATCCTATTAGGAATTGCGCCCTGTACGGCGATGGTGCTGATGTGGGGATATCTCTCCTTTAGCAATCAGGGACATACCGTGGTGATGGTGGCAATTAACTCTCTAGCCATGCTGTTTTTGTATGCGCCTCTGGGGAGATGGTTGCTGGCAGCCAATGATTTAACCGTTCCCTGGCAAACCATTGTGTTATCGGTGCTGATTTATGTGGGATTGCCTTTGGCGGCTGGGATGTATAGCCGATATTGGATTTTAAAAAATAAAGGTCGTCAGTGGTTTGAACGGGAATTTTTGAAATATTTGACGCCGATTTCGATTACAGCATTGCTGATTACCTTGGTGTTGCTATTTTCGTTTAAGGGAGATTTGATTGTTAATAATCCTCTCCATATTTTGCTGATTGCCGTGCCGCTCTTCATTCAAACGAATTTTATTTTCTTGATTACCTATGTAGCCGGATTGAAAATGAATATCGCCTACGAAGATGCAGCGCCAGCAGCTTTAATTGGGGCGAGTAATCATTTTGAAGTGGCGATCGCCACAGCGGTGATGCTATTTGGTTTAAATTCCGGTGCAGCCTTGGCAACGGTAGTCGGGGTTTTAATCGAAGTACCAGTGATGTTAATGCTGGTAGAGGTTTGTAAGAAGACAGCGAATTGGTTTCCCCGAGAACCCGAGAAGGCGACGTTACGCGACCCCCGTTGTTTTCCGAGCTTCAAGTAAATTCAATTGGGGAAGATTTACAGAAATTTCCCCATATTTTGTCCACCATTTAAGAGAGAGAAATCATGACGAAGAAAGTAATGTTTGTTTGTAAGCGTAATTCCTGCCGATCGCAAATGGCAGAAGGATTTGCTAAAACCCTGGGTGAGGGGAAAATTGAGGTCACCAGTTCCGGTTTAGAATCCAGTCGAGTCCATCCGACGGCAGTTGAGGTGATGGAGGAAATTGGGGTAGATATTAGTCATCAAACTTCCGACCCGGTAAGTGATTTTCAAGCCGAGGATTATGATGCAGTGATTTCCCTGTGTGGTTGTGGAGTGAATTTACCCGAAGGGTGGGTATTGCGAGAAGTGTTTGAGGATTGGGAATTGGAAGACCCGGATGGGAAATCCTTGGAGACATTTCGCAGCGTGCGGGATGAGATTAAAGCGCGGGTGAGCAAATTGATAGAAGCGATCGCCACGGAAGTTCCCGCCTAGAGGAAAAGTCAAGAAAACAAGATAGAGGCGATCGCCCAGCTTGAGAGCAAAAGGGCGATCGCTTTTCGTTTTCTCATTTTTAGGCGCTTTACCGTCAAGCTAAATCTACTTACAGTGCCTTTCCAGGGGAGGGGACTGGCGGCGATTTTATGGTGAACTTCAGAGTACGTTGGCCCCCTTAGTCATGGATTGACTAAATTTGTTGTCAAATTTGCTACCTTTTTTAAGGGCAAAACCCTTGTGAGCAGAGGAATGCGATAGAATTGCAAGGCACCGGGGAATTTTTTTCATGCAGAGACTTTAACGCCTATTAACCCAATCTTTACCCTGAAGCGGTATTCTGCAATCGTTAGCGTCACAAAAATAGCCAAACCTACCCATTCACATCATGCTTTTACCCAATCCCATAAAAACGGCTCGAATGGCGTTCTCCCTGTCTGTTGTTGCACTGACCTTGGGGATCGGGGCTTGCCAGGGACCCACCACAGACAACACTGTTAGCACAAATACCGCAGGTGAAGAAGGGACCGGCAAACTTGCCTTGACCCAAGCCGTCAGCTTAACAGGTGCAGGAGCGAGTTTCCCCGCGCCGATTTACCAACGTTGGTTTCAGGAATTCAATCAAGAGAATCCCCAAGTTCGCACCAATTATCAATCCATTGGGAGTGGGGCGGGCATCCGACAGTTTGCCGCAGGCACTGTAGATTTTGGGGCCAGCGACGTAGCGATGAAGGATGAAGAAATTCAAGCCATGAACCGGGAGGTTCTGATGTTACCCATGACCGCAGGTGGCATCGTCTTGGCTTATAATTTGCCTGGAGTGGAAACCGGGTTGAAACTTCCTCGGGAGGTCTATGTGGATATGCTGATGGGTGAGATTACCCAATGGGATGACCCGCGCATCGCCGCAGCCAATCCCGGTGTGAACTTACCCAATCAACCGATCGCCGTGGTTTATCGTTCCGATGGAAGTGGAACCACCGGAGTCTTTACCAAACATCTCTCCGCGATTAGTGAAAAATGGAAAGGGCAAGTCGGTGAAGGAACCACCGTGGAATGGCCCACAGGAATTGGCGGAAAAGGGAACGAAGGCGTTACCGCTTCGATTCAACAAACATCCGGGGCGATCGGTTACGTTGAGTATGGCTACGCCAAAAACAACAATATCCCGATGGCGGCTTTAGAAAATAAATCCGGCAACTTTATTGTTCCGAGCGGTGAAGCCGCGAGTCAAACCCTGGCCGCCGTGGAACTCCCGGATAATCTACGGGCTTTCATCTCGGATCCCGATGGAGCCGACTCTTATCCCATTGTTAGTTATACTTGGCTGCTGGCTTACCAAGAGTATTCCGATCCCCAAAAAGCTCAAGCCCTTTCTGCAGTGATTGAGTACGGCTTGAATGAAGGACAACAGCTGGCCCCGGAGTTGGGTTACGTTCCTCTCCCCTTAAATGTCAGGCAGAAAGTGGCTGAAAAAGCGAATGTGATTAGCCCCGAGTATGACATTGAAGTGACCGAATAGCAGTAAAGTTTTGGTAAGGAAGGAGATAGCAAGCAGAGTGGACTGCTTGCTATCATTCCCGACTTTCCTTGTTCTATGATCGATGCGGATAGAGTAAAGGGCTTAATTTATTTTAAGAATGACTACACAATCAGAAAATATGGATATTGATAGGGACGAGGTAAGAGCTATTGAACCTCGCCAAAAACAAGAGCGCGTGATGGATACGGGTTTTTTCTGGCTCACGCGGATTTTTGCCTTTTCCATTGCTGGAATTTTAGTCTGGATGGCGATCGAGGTGGGGATCAAGGCGGTACCTGCGATTCAATCCTTTGGGTTGAATTTTTTCACCTCCAGCTCATGGAATCCGGTTCAGGATCAGTATGGGATCTGGCCGATGATTTATGGGACCTTAGTCTCTTCGGGCCTCGGTTTGCTGTTTGCGGTTCCTCTGGGAGTGGGGACTGCCATCTTTTTGAGTGAAAATTTTCTGCCCACATCAGTCCAGACAGTGCTGGTGTTTATGGTGGAATTGTTAGCCGCGATTCCGAGTGTGGTGTATGGGTTATGGGGAATTTTTGTACTCATTCCCTTCTTGCAACCCATCGGGCTATTTTTGCATAATACCTTGGGCTTTTTGCCGATTTTTTCTACGAGTCCCGTGGGACCGGGAATGTTACCGGCGGGGATCATTTTAACGATTATGATTTTGCCGATTATTACGGCAATTTCTCGGGACTCGTTGGCGTCGCTTCCCCCAGAGTTGCGGCAGGCATCCCTAGGGTTAGGGGCGACCAGGTGGGAAACGATTATTCGAGTTTTAATTCCGGCGGCATTTTCTGGAATTGTGGGCGGGATTATGTTGGGATTAGGCCGTGCCATGGGAGAAACGATGGCGGTTACCATGATTATTGGGAACTCCAACGACATGAAATTCTCCCTGCTGGCGCCCGCAAATACGATCGCCTCCTTGTTGGCGAATCAGTTTGCTGAAGCCTCGGGGTTACAAATTTCAGCTTTGATGTATGCGGGTTTGGTTTTATTTTTGCTCACCTTAGTGGTGAATGTTTGTGCGGAGTTAATTGTTCGGAAAGTCAAGAAGTTTTAGTCATTGGTCATTGGTCATTGGTCATTGGTCATTGGGGAGTTGGTTGATGGGGGAGTTGGAGTGGAAACGACTGAAGTCGTTACTACAAACTTTCCCATCCTCCCCAAAATCTTGCTTCATATTCCCTCACCATTTAACAATGGGAATAATTAACAACGCGCATCAGGAGAAATTTCAGTGAGTCAAGAATTTGATTACGATTTAGTGATTATTGGCGCAGGAGTGGGGGGACATGGTGCCGCCTTACACGCTGTGAAATGTGGCTTAAAAACGGCGATCGTCGAAGCTGGAGTCATGGGAGGCACTTGCGTCAATCGTGGCTGTATTCCCTCAAAAGCCCTGCTTGCAGCCTCGGGACGAGTGCGAGAGTTGCGGGATGCTCATCACTTGAAAACCCTCGGCATTCAACTCGATGGCATCTCCTTCGATCGCGAAACCATCGCCAGTCATGCCGATAATACCGTGTCTAAATTGCGTGGCGAATTGGTCAATAGTCTCAAACGCCTGAATGTGGATGTGATTCAAGGGTGGGGAAAACTGGCAGGAAGTCAAAAAATTATCGTAGAAACTGCCAGTGGTGAAAAGACAATTACTGCTAAAGATATCATGTTAGCTCCCGGTTCCGTGCCTTGGGTTCCTCCTGGGATTGAAGTCGATGGCAAAACAGTCTTTACCAGTGATCATGCCATTAAATTAGACTGGTTACCCCAATGGATTGCCATCATTGGGAGTGGTTATATCGGGTTAGAATTTGCCGATATTTACACCGCCTTGGGTTCTGAAGTGACCATGATTGAAGCGTTGGATAGACTGATGCCAACCTTTGATCCGGATATTGCCAAACAAGCGCAACGAGTGTTAATTGCACCCCGGGACATTGAAACTCGGGTGGGAATGTTAGCGGCAAAAGTCACTCCCGGGGCTCCGGTGGTGATTGAATTAATGGACCCCAAAACTAAGGAGGTGGTAGAAGTCTTAGAAGTGGATGCTTGTTTAGTGGCAACCGGACGAATTCCTGCCACCAAAAACTTAGGATTGGAATCCGTCGGTGCCGAAACCGATCGCCGGGGTTTCCTTCCGGTGAATGATGTGATGCAATTGTTAGCTGACGGCGAACCCCTTCCTCATGTTTGGGCGATCGGCGATGCAATGGGTAAAATGATGTTAGCACACGCCGCATCCGCACAAGGAGTCGCCGTGATTGAAAATATTTGTGGACGTCCTCGCACAATTGATTATCGGAGTATTCCTGCTGCTGCTTTTACCCATCCCGAAATGAGTTTTGTGGGATTAACCGAACCTGCCGCACAAGAATTAGGCAAAGAAGAGGGATTTGAAGTTGCCGCAGTGCGAACTTATTTCAAGGGAAATTCCAAGGCGATCGCCGAGGGAGAAACCGATGGAATTGCCAAAGTAATCTACCGAAAAGATACCGGAGAAATTCTCGGCGTCCATATTTTTGGCTATCATGCCGCTGATTTAATTCAAGAAGCTGCCAATGCGATCGGCAATCGTGAATCAGTCAATGAACTAGCCTTTAGTGTCCACACTCACCCCACCCTCTCCGAAGTGTTAGATGAAGCCTATAAACGCGCTGCTACCGTGTAACTCTTCATCTTAACAGCGACAATTACTAAGGAAAAAGCCCGCAAAAGTGCGGGCTTTTTGTTATTTTAGACATAAATCAACCGAAACCGTAGGGGTTTGGTCACCAAACCCTCTATAGCATTGTTAAATGATTTATAACATCTGTCTTCTCCCCTCTCCCGTTCTGGGCCGCCGTCGGTTGGGGGCCGCCGACGTCTTCCACAACTGATTTAGGATTGCTATATTTAGACATAAATCAACCAAACCCCTACATGACCACGGATATCTGGGAAAGAGGGTTTGGAGACCAAACCCCTACGTGACCACGGATACCTGGGAGGGAGAGAGAAAGTTTCGTCATTGAACCCAATTTTCCCTAAAATCCCAGATAGGGCAGGTCAATCATGCCTCTACACCTAATCCCTGAAAATGACAATTAAATGGTTCAAAAATATAATCCTCAAATTCATCATCGGCGTTCAATTCGCCTGAAATTCTATGACTATAATCAGGCCGGAGTTTATTTCATCACCATTTGTGTTCAAAATCGTGAATGTTTACTGGGCAATATCACGAATCAAATACTAGAACTTAATGTATATGGCGAAATCGTTCATCAGTTATGGAACCATTTGCCCCATCATTTTGACAACATAGAAATTGATGCTGCCGTTATCATGCCTAATCATTTTCACGGCATAATCGTCACCCCCAACTCCTCCTGTAGGGGTTTGGTCTCCAAACCCTCCAACTCCAAAAACCCCAACGCCTTTTTTGAATACAAAACACAACTCGGAAAAATCATCGCTTATTTTAAATATCAAACCACAAAATTAATCAATCAAAAACGAGATTCAATTGGCGTTAAATTTTGGCAACGCAACTATTATGAACACATCATTCGCGATGA
>NZ_JAFLQW010000080.1 GCF_017313335.1 Phormidium pseudopriestleyi FRX01
CTGCTGTCCCTTCCTCCACGGATAAATCTGCAATTCGGTATCGCCAACTACCGATCGCATTCACCCGAGTGAGTTGCCGCAGTTTCTCAATTGATCGGGTTATTTCACTGTTTGGATCTGGCATAAAATTGCTCAAATTTTCGATATGATTGATTTATGATGAAATGACGGGTTTCGGATTCTCCAGGCATTCTTTAAATAAAAAAACCCGTTACAGAGGTTCATATTGCGGATAGTCAATATGAAATCCGCCCCCTAACAAACTGCTTAACTTAAAAATTATGTCCTCTTCCGGTCGATATCAAAGTAAATTATTCAATTTTCTGCAAGCGGGGTCTCGGAAACTGGCGACCCAGTTAGAAAAGGCTGGACAGCAAATCCGCTGGATTGCCCAAACTGGAGGCCATTATTTACTGATTCCGGTCTATGCAGTGTATCAGGCCACCCGGTTTGTAGGAAAGCAATTGGCGGGAACAGGCAACCCGTCAGAATCCTCGGCAAAAACCCTGGGAACTGCGGACGACAGGGCCTCAGAAACCCCTGAAGGCGATCGCCCGATCGCCCGAGTCTTGAGTGGAGTAGAACTCGTGGCAGTTGCTGCGGCAACAGCAGATGCCGAGGAATCCTGGCAAGTTTTGGTCACAGAAGAGGACAACTCACCCCAACCCCAGGAGGTTCTCGCTTTAACCTCTGGACGGATTGGGTTGCGGGAACGGGTATTGAACTGGATTCCGGGGAAAATTCTCGCCCGGTTTGGGGTGAAGGGCGATCGCCCAGGAACCCTAGTCCCAGTGGCATCAATGGAACAATCCCTAACCGTGGCAACTCCCGCCTCGGCGATCGCCACCAGTCGTCCGGTGATTCAAGGAATTGCTACCCTGCTGGAAACCCGGAGTTTAGTTTTAATCAGCGATCGCAATCAAATCTTAGATATTCTCACCCCCGTCCAGCAGCAACAATTGCAAGCCAGAATTGATGGGGAACTGGCAGCAGCAGAGTACAACTTTGAACCGAAAAGCTTGTCATCTAAAGAATCTGTTTCTGTACTCACGGGTTCACAACCTCAAAAACAGTTACCGCCTGTTAAGCGATTGCGTCGCTTGCGTCAACTGATTGCCGGAGTTCAACCCGTACCTCTAGGCAATTTATTCGACCGGAGTCTAGCCAAAGTGGGGGATTTGTGGCAACCCTCTCCCCTGGTTTTGCAACCGGATGGGGTGAGGGAAGTTCCCCAACCCCAGGGGAAAGTATCTCCTCGCCATCAGGGTCAGCCTAAAATTGAAGCTGTCTTGTTAAAGATGGATGCGGCAGTGGCGAGATGGGAAGAGATGCAACTTCCCGAGGGAGGAACCCTCAGCGAAACCGTGGCAGATAGAGGCGAGTCCATGCTGAAGGGGATTCAAAACCTGGCGATCGCCCTCGTCACCGAACCCCAACAGGACAACACTGATTCTGAACTCTCGGAGGAAAATCAATCCCTATCCCTGCGAATGCAATTGTTGATTCAATCGGCAGTGGATTATTTCTTCGAGGCCTCGGATCAGACGTTAACCGGAGACGGCGATCGCCCGTTCACTCAAACGGAAGTTTCAGGGAAAGAAATAGCACAAAATGTTGTCAATGTCAAGCCTTTGCCCGTAAATTCTGAAGCGGCGATCGGGGAGTTGTCCAGTAACCCGGAATTAGACAGGTTGCCGGACTCCTTCTGGGGAGTTGAGGCGGTGGAACAATTTCTGAACCCCCCTTATCCGACCACCCGACGAATTGGGCAGTCGCAACCAGTCAGCAAATCCTCCCTCCGCAAATCCACCCAAGGAAATCACCGACGAGTCCAACCCCAGCGATCGGTTTCCAGAACAGCAGCAGTCCAACCCACCTCACGAGTTAGCCGCCCCAGTCCCGTTGTTGAGTCTCCTGTGCAACAATTGCCACCCCAGGTCGAAACCCCACCAAAAAGCGACTGGATCGACGTGGAAATTGCCGAAGTGGAATACATTCTACACCCCTTAGAGCAAGCTTTGAAGTGGTTTGATCAGATCCTCTTCTGGCTGGAAGATAAACTGATTCAAGGGTGGCAATGGGCGCGGCAACAACTGTTTAATTAAGGGGGGACCGTCCGGCTTACAAGAGTAGGTTCTTTACGTTCAGGGGAATTTGCCTCACATTTAAGATCATAGACGGTCCCCGGACCTTGGCAAGGTCCGGGTTAGGGTCTTACAAGGGTAGGTTTTTTACTTTCAGGGTGATTCTCCGGTCCCCGGACCTTGCCAAGGTCCGGGGACCGGAAGTCAAAAACCTACTCTTGTAAGGGGGCGGGGGCTACTCTATAAAAACGATTTTTGAGACGCGGATTTGGGATCACGGGGAAGTTGGGGAACGAGCGATCGCCAACAGACGTCCCCCACAGCAGGGTGCAGGGAACCAAAATCCATTGGCCTATCTAAACTCTGCAACGAAACCCAAATATTTCTTAATAAAACGGGACAGCCTGAGGATATGATAAAAAAACTGGAGAGTCTGGATGGTAAACTCTCACAGCTTTTCCAAACACTGGAGATATCTGCATGGTGACCCTTAAAATCGTAGTTTCTATTGTTGTCTCCTTCTTCTTGGCCTTATTTGTCTTTGGCTTTCTGAATGGAGACCCGGCCCGTAACCCAAAACGGCGCGACCTCGAATAATCAAGGAATTTTCAGACCTTGATGGCGATACTTGGGCGGCCTCCTGGTCGCCCAAGCATCGCGAACCTGGGTAAAGGGTTCACGTTTGGGCTATTGATTATTCAGTCTAATTCTCTAAATATGCCTTACCCGGTTCTGCCTCCTCCACCGCCTGCTATTGTTACACCAGTTTCACCCTGTCTGTTCACTTCGTCGGCGATCGCCCCATCTGTAGATGATTCAGCAACCGACTTATCGGGACAAATTCATCCCACGCCACCGGAAACCCTCGTCACTGAACCCGATTATGGCGTCAGTTCTGCAGCGCTTTTAGGTCCACCGTTAGAAATTTCCTCACCGCTAAAACGGGTTGAACCCCCGGTAAGTGTGGCAGCCAAAGAATTAGAACAATCTGAAACACCCATAACCGAACCCTCCGCCAAGCAACTCCCCGATCTCGAATCCCCTACAGAAAAAAACCCCGAGACTGAGGCGATCGAGACTTTATCAATTGGCTTGCGATGGACCCTGCGTAACGCCGCTGCCCTCCAAGAGACCGCATCCCCTGGGGAATCGGCATCCGTGAGTGAAACCGAACCCCAGACTCGGGATTTGTATCCAGAAGAAGTGGAAACAGCGGAACTCCCCGTGACAAGAGCTCAGGAAACCGACCCGGAAGCGGGAGAGAGAGTGGCGGAAGTTCCTGCAACTTCTGGGGAAAATCGCACTCCACCGACGATCGCCCCTGCGGATACCGTGGAATTAAAAGCCGATCGCCAAGAGTTCGACAACGAACGGCAAATTGTCACCGGGGAAGGCAATGCCAGGATGAGAGGACGGGGTGCCGCCATCGACGGGGAACGCCTGCAAATTAATTTAGAATCCCAGGTGGCGATCGCCGAGGGAGAAGCAGTGTATGTCAAAGGACAGCAAGTCCTCCAAGGCGATCGCATTGAATATGACCTCGTGCAAAATCGCGGCGGCATTGATGGGGCCAAAGGGGATATTTTTACCCCCACCACAGCGGACGACTTTTCCCCGGGATTACCCACGGATGTCTCAGCAACCGCCTTGCAACAACAGGATATCATGGACCGACTCCGGGCTGGAGAACCCCCCAGGCGAATCACTCCTGCCGGGGGTATCACTTTTGGCGGGGGTCGCGGAAGTCTTCCCACCACTGGCGGAACCATTGATCGCTTTCGCTTTGAAGCCGATCGCCTGAATTTCAATGATTTGGGGTGGGAAGGCACCAATGTCCGGATGACGAACGATCCGTTTTCTCCTCCCGAGTTGGAGTTGCGATCGCCCCGGGCCACCTTTCGTCCCATCTCTCCATTACAGGATGAAATTTTTGCCAAAAACCCGCGCTTAGTCTTTGACGATCGCATCTCGATTCCGTTATTAAGAGAACGAGTCATTCTCGATCGCAGCGATCAAGACCCCTCCTTAATTCGCTTCGGCTATGATCAAGAGGACCGAGGCGGAGTTTATGCTGAAACCACCGTAATTCCGCTTGGTGGCAGTGGACCCGTTCAAATTAATTTAATTCCCCAATATTATATTCAACGGACCTTGCTTGATGGTATTGGGAAACCCTCGCGCTTATTTGGACTGAAAGCGCGGTTGGGGGCCAATCCCACTCCGACGACTTCCATTGTGGGAGAAGCAAGGTTTACGGATTTTGATTTTAATGACGAAGAGGAGAATTTGCGGGGGACGTTACGGGTCCGGCAGATGGTGGGAACTCATGCGGTATCGGGAGAATATAATTATCGCGATCGCCTGTTTAATGGGTCTTTGGGATATCAAACCGTTCATCAAAATGTCGGATTAGTTGTCACTTCTCCGGCGATTTCCCTAGGGGGAACTGGCATCAATTTGAGTTATCAAGCCAGTGCACAATATATTGATGCTGATAGCGATCGCCCACAGCTACTCCCTCTAGTTCGGGATAATAATCGCATTGACTCTAGCCGATTTCAAGCCTCTGCTGCTGTTTCCCGAGGCTTTTTACTCTGGCAAGGGAAAGCCTTACCCCGAACAAGGACTGAAGGATTGCGTTATACTCCTGCACCCGTGGTTCCCTATGTTCGACTGTTTGGCGGATTAACAGGAGTTGCTAGTATTTACGGTTCAGATGATACTCAAAATGCTCTTACGGGCAGCATTGGTATTCAAGGGCAGTTTGGGCATTTTTCTCGTCGCTGGCTGGATTATACTGGGTTTAATGTGAGTTTGTCGCGCATTTGGAAAGATGGGGAATCGCCCTTTTTATTCGACCGGATTGCGGATTCCAAGGTCCTGACGGCAGGGGTGACTCAGCAAGTCTATGGACCGTTTAGAGTGGGAGTACAAAGCTCGTTTAATTTGGATACTGGGGAACGGATTAGTACGGATTTATCGATGGAATATAGTCGCCGGACTTATGGGGTGAATCTGCGGTTTAGTCCCGAACGACAAGTAGGGTCTCTGAGTCTGCAACTGAATAATTTTAGTTGGTTCGGGAGTGGTAATCGATTTTCCCCGGTGGGCGATCGCTAAGGGCATTCCCCAAAATAAATCATCCCTATTCGTTTGTTAAAGGAGTAGGGTGGGCAATGCCCACCGAAGAGAAGGTGGGCATTGCCCACCCTACAATTGCTGTTGTGGAATTCGGATAGTCTGCGATGCGGTTGATATGACATCCCGAGAATAAGACTGATGGTTGTTGGAGTCGATTCAATGCGATCGGTCAGGGTAATCCAGGAACTGCCCTCTTGTTATTTTCTGGACCCTAGGATGCTGGTCCCCTCGTCAATACCCGGGACAAGAAACCGGGTTTCTGGCCCTTTCTTTGTGGCTAATTACCAAAGATTTGGGAAAGAAACCCGGTTGTCTTCCCGTTACTGTACCCCAGGACTAGATAGATTGTTCCACACCGGCGCGATCAAAGATCCAGATGGTCATAGTTCATGGATTGTTAGAGGAATATTTCACTTAAAACTTCCGTCTGAGGAGAGATGTCTGTTTTTAGTGTTATAGCTAACAATTGAGATGAGTAGGCGGTGAAATTTAACTTAGAGGTACCATTGCTACATTTAGCCTAGCATTCGTCTCTCATGTTTATCAAAAATATCTAGTATTTTAAACGCTAACTTATTTAGTTTATATGTCTACTCTAAAACAAATTGCCATGCAGCTTAAAGATTTACCCGTTTCCTCCTTATCCCCCGAAACTGCCATTGAGCGAAAACTGGTCACCCTTTCACCAGACACCCCCTTGGACGAGGCGATCGGGTTAATGCTGCCAGAAAAACCCGCTTGTCCTTTGTCCTCCGGACTTTGGGTCAAATCCAGTGAAACCGAAGAAACGGCGCC
>NZ_JAFLQW010000536.1 GCF_017313335.1 Phormidium pseudopriestleyi FRX01
CTATATAGCATTCCTAAATGATTTATAACATCTGTCTTCTCCCCTCTCCCGTTCTGGGCCGCCTTATGTTGGGGGCCGCCGACGTCTTCCACAACTGATAAAGGATTGCTATATAACAGGCGGGGATTCAAAAACCCCCGCCTAGAAGATTAGTACCAGATTAGATTTAAGGGATAAGAAACCGGGTTTTTTATCGACACAGTATCCTCAGTTAATCCCCTTTTTTATTCCCTCAATGCGCCCACTTGTCAATCCATTTGACGGTGCCTTCATCGGCTAATAACCAGCGACGACAGACAATATTTTCCCGGGTGGAGAGTGCGGCATCGTTGCCATGTTCGTCTTTGTAAACGATCGCATATTTATAGGCGATCGCCTTTCCTGCACTTTCCTCAAACGGGATTTCCGCAAACCAGGTATTCGAGTTGATATACTCCAAGGGATAGGCTTTCTTAATATCCCAATTCCCCAATTCTGGGCAATCTCCTGTCACGACTACCACTTGACCGACATCGGTAGACAGTCCATTCAAATGCGCTCGCACTAAGACTTGGCCCTTAATCCGTTCCCCGACGTGACTAATCACCACTGCCTCTTTAGCACCCAGTTCTAATTGATGTAACATTCCATCCTGCACCTCCAGTTTACGCCGAGTCAAAATGCAGGTATGTTCCCCATCGGGTAAATCCGTCTGCACATCAATGGTTGTCGCTTCCCCACGATTCATGACTAGGAAGCACACCGAATCCCGATACCGGCGCACATAGGCATAAACATCAGCCGTGAGATACTTATTCCATTGACTGCCCAGGGAGACAGCAGGATTCAGACGGCGCACTCCTGAGAGTAAGCGAATATCCCGATAAATTGGGGTATCTGTATCCCAATTTTCCATGATGGGACGATTGTAGGGGTCGTTATTGCCGTAGGGGTTATTATCCCCGTTGGTGTCATTATGCAGATATTGCTCGGTCCCGTAATATATACAGGGAATTCCCCGACAAGTCATAATCAAGTTAATCGCCAAGCGCAGGAGATCCGGGTCCGGGTTCAAGGTTTGGAACCGATGCATATCATGATTATCGATAAAAGTAATCAGTTCCGTGGCGGCATTATATCGATAATCTTGGTCAAAAATAGACTGGATCAGTTGAAATCCGGGTGCTGCATTGACGGCTAAAGCTTCTCGAATCGCGGTGGCTAAACCAAAGTCCAGAATGGTCATTCCCGATTCATTGGCAAAGCTAACCGATCGCTCGTCATTGGGGTGGTTATAAATCCATTCTCCAAAGATAAATACATCGGGCTTGTGAGACTGAATATCCGCATTAAACTCCTGCCAAAACCATATCGGCATATGTTTGACCGTATCCACTCGCAAAGCATCCACACCGCGATCCAACCATTGTTTAATGGCAGCTTTGATGTAGTTTCGATATGCGATATTGTTTTCGTTAAAGGTAGCAAGACCGGCTAATTCGCAGTTTTGCACCTGCCATTCATCTTCCCAGTTGGTCACTTCACCATAGTGGTGATACCAGCTTTCTTTATCATTATTGAAATCGGCAATTTTCACCCCATCATCATACAGTTCTCCCTTAATACCGCTAAAATCCGGGTTACTATGGTTACACACAATATCGAGAATCAGTTTCATGTCTCGTTGATGTAACTCATCAATCAATTTATCAAAAATGGTATTGCGACTGTCTTGGGTGTCGTTGAGGGAGGGGTTATCTTCCGTGGCAATAAATCGAGGATTGAGGCGTTTAAAATCTCTGGTCCAGTAGCCATGAATGGCAGCTTGTTCGACAAATAAGGCTTCAACTTGTTCAAACAGGGGAGTTAACCAAATGGCGGTGATGCCGAGGGATTTGAGATAGTCTAATTTGTCAATGACGCCTTGTAAATCGCCTCCCCAGTATTTGCCCCAATCTTCTCCAGAGGGGTCGAAGAGTTCGGGGTTAGGTCCTTCGCTATTGGTGGGGTCGCCATCGTAAAATCGGTCTACGACAAGAAAATAAATGGTTTCTTGGCGAAATTCAATAGCCCGGGTGAATAGAAACTCAAATTCGTTTCCCTCTTCGTCTTTTTGGAGCATGACTTCAGCCCCGGTAGAGGCGTCAATATTTGAAGGAGAGGAGCCAAATGTGAGAGATTCTTCTTTGGAACTGGAAGTCGGCTGCATAATTTTTGTGAGACTTAGGTCTGAGAAGTTAGAAAGTCAAGTGTATAGTTACCTGAATACCCCCCGAATCGTACCCCCCAAATCCGGGTCAGGCATCTATCGGAAGGAACAAAAACTGACGCCACAAGGATGCTTCGGGGGGCGACTGCCTAGAGTAGATGAAACCCTAGGTTTCTGGGAGGGTTTTAAAGGTGATTTTCCACTCGGTGAGACGTTCAGCGAGTTGGAGATTTTGGTCCTCGGGTCCGAGGGCGATCGCCAACTGATCGGGAGCAACGATTACCTCAGCCGATTGGGTCTCCAAATCCAGGGCGATCGCCCCTTCAACTTGCGCCGGAGATAAGGCGTTGGCAATATAGGTAGCGGGGTCGTCGGACCAGGGAATCACTTCAATTTTTTCCCCAGGGATTTCCTGGGCGATCGCATTGAGATGTTCCCCTAGCTTACCGATACAAGCGGCCACCGGATCGACTTCCGGATCTAGAGAATGCACCGCGATTTTAGTGCGGGGGGCGATATCTGGTTTCGTGGGGATGGAATCTCGGGCCACACCTTTAATTTCAACCGTCGCCTGTCGAATTTCCGGAACGCGATCGCTAAACAAACCCGAAACCAGATAACTCGTAGCGCGGGAAACCCGTAACAGGGGTTTAGAACTGGGGCGATCAAAGACTTTTTTCAGATAAACCTTAAATTCCGCACCCTCTTGATAGTCATCATTGGGCAACTTTTCATATTTGGGAAGTTCCGCTTCCACCAGGGGGTGACCCGAACCTCCACTGACTCCCAAGACGACCCCACGGGCATCACTTTTGAGGACCTTACCCAAGAGAACCGTCCCTTTGCGCTCCCCAAAAGTCTCTTGAATGTATTTACACTGCTGTTCTTGTAATTTTTGGGTAAGAACCGTTTTGGTTTGTAACGCCGCTAGACGACCGAAATCTCCTTGATTGGGAGTCACATCCACAATCACGCGATCGCCCAGTTTAACTTTGGCACCCTTTTTGCTCGCCGCTTCCAGGGCAATTTCGCGATCGCTATCCTCCACAGTCTCCACCACCGTCTTCGTCGCAATCACCCGAAACCCTTCCGTCTTCAGGTCAAGTTTGACCGCAAAATTTTCAAAGTAGTCTTCGGGAAAATCCTCATCGTTGCGGACTTGGGTCCGACGATAGCGCTCATATCCTTTCAGCAGTGCTGCTTTCAGCGCAGCTTGAACCGCAAGCGGCGGCAAAGAGCGCTGTTGACTCATCGTATCAAGCAGCGATCGGAGTCCGGGAAGACTGACCATCGACATTGAGAACACCTCCTACAACGCTGTTCCAAGTAGCTCTGCGCTTACGGAATTTTACCTGAAAAGCTCACACATTTTTTAATCATTCCCTGGGGAGGTTGAGGCAGATGGGGCAGATTGGGGAGGAAACGACTGAAGTCGTTACTACAAACTTCCCTATCCTCCCCATCCTCTGGAGGATTACCCTTAGACAAAATCGCCGGTTGTAATAATCAGGTTGCGGAACTCAGGATCGATGCCTTCGAGGAGAGCAATCACCACCGAAGTATCCTTAGCTAGGACAATAGTCGTATCCGTGGGGGACTCTCCAATGGGTGCAGAAACGAGTAACTCACTGAGTTTTAGACCGCCCGTGAGAATAAACTTGTCCTGTCCATCCTCAAAATCCGTAATGGTGGCAGTGACTCCGGGACGCAATACGAAGAAGTCCCTGCCTGCGCC
>NZ_JAFLQW010000223.1 GCF_017313335.1 Phormidium pseudopriestleyi FRX01
CTGATCGTGTTAAAAAATGTAGCCTTGGTATCAAATAACCTCGTATCTGCTCATTTATCGCGATTGCTGGTCAAAGATATTCGGTTAAATGCCATACAATTATTGCTGGATATAGATATTGACTATTATTCAAAGACGAAATTAGGGGATATTCTCAATTATGTGAACCAAGAGATTGGGCGATGTTCCAGCGCGATTCGGATTGGAATTCGGACTCTGACCAACGCGATGACGGTTTTAATCTTTGTGGGGATTCTGATTTTAATCTCTTGGCAGCTCACCATTATCTCGACTCTTTTGTTAATGCTGGTCCCGCTCCTTTCTCAGTTTATCATCCGCCGTTCCAAGGAGTATGGGAGGATTCTGTCAGAAAAATCTCGGGCCTATAGTGGGGCATTAATTGAAGTATTAAATGGAATTCGTTTGGTCAAATCTACGGGGCAAGAGAAACCGGAGTATGACAAAATCAAGAGATTAATTGAGGAACGAGAAAAAGCCGAGATGCAATCCCAGGTGAACTACTCAATTATCGGACCTATGAATGAGCTGAGTGGTTTGATGGTGATTTTGGCGATTATTTTAGTGGGTCGATTTATATTTTCCAATCAGCTAGAGTCCCTATCAACAGTTTTACTAACCTATTTATTTGTCTTGTCTAGAGTAGTGCCAATGATTGGGCAGTTAAATAATAGCCGGAGTGAATTTGCTAATGTAATTCCCAGCACGATTATTGTTACCGAATTTTTGCGAAAAGATGACAAACCCTTGATGAAGAATGGGACGGAACCCTACAGAAAATTAGAAAAGGGAATTCACTTTGATCACCTGTCTTTTTCCTATACGGGACATAAAGATGTGGTCCTAAAGGATGTGGATTTATGGTTACCGAAAGGGACAACTTTGGCCTTGGTGGGGGGGTCTGGGGCAGGAAAATCGACCTTAGCAGATTTGCTCCCGAGATTTTACGATACTACAGAGGGACGGATCACGATTGATGGGAAAGACTTGCGAGACTTTGATCTCCGATCGCTGCGACAATCAATGGGCATCGTCAGTCAGGATACCTTTTTATTCAACGATTCGGTCCAAAATAATATCGCTTATGGGCGTCCCGATGCCACGGAGCAAGAGGTGATAGAAGCGGCAAAACTAGCCAATGCCTACGAATTCATTATGAACCTCCCGGAAGGATTCGATACACCCTTGGGCGATCGCGGGATTCTGCTTTCGGGAGGACAAAGACAACGGATTGCGATCGCCCGTGCATTACTTCATAATCCCGATATTTTAATCCTAGACGAAGCCACCAGCGCCCTGGATACCGTTTCCGAACATCTCGTCCAACAGGCGATCGAACGCCTCAGTCGCGATCGCACCACCCTGGTGATTGCTCACCGTTTGTCCACCGTCAAAAATGCCGATAAAATTGCCGTATTAGACAAAGGGCAAGTCGTTGAAACCGGCACCCATGAAGAACTCTTAAGCAAAGGCGGATACTATGCCAAACTCTACTCCATGCAGTTCTCCCTAGACACCCAAGACTTGGTGAAAAAAGCGCGCACCGAAACCTTAATGAATACCTCCTACGAAATTCGGACTCGCCTCAATCCCATGATTGGATTTTTGCGATTAATCGTAGATGATATCGTAGACTCTCCCCAAGAACTGCGAGAACTAACCCAGGAATCTTATGAATCAGCAATTCGATTGCTCAACACTTTAGAATATATGGAAAAAAGGTCTAAACTCGAAATTTAAAAACCCGGTTTTCCCGCCCTCCTGAACGTTCTAAATCGAGCAACCCTCCCTTAAACCTGCCACCGTAAAGACGCACCCAACTGAGGCATCTCTAACCTAAACCACTAACTTAATGCCTTAGCTGATTTGGATTCCGGCTACGGTTTAAACGAAGAATTGGGAGACTGACGTAACGCCTCAATAATCTTGACATTCGCTTTTGGAAAAGGAAACTGGTCGATTTCATCCAATCGCACCCAGCGCACCTCATCAGATTCCAACGCTTGCGGTTCTCCCGCAATATGACGACAATGATGAACCGTTAAAGTGACCCTAAAATGGGTATAAGCGTGTTCTAGGGTCATGAGTTTTGCACCCACTTCCACCGCGATCGCCAACTCTTCGCGAATTTCCCGGTGGATACAATCAGACACCGTTTCTCCCGGTTCAATTTTCCCTCCCGGAAATTCCCATAACCCTCCCAGGAGTCCTTCCTGACGTCGCCGATCAATTAAAATCTCCCCCTGATCATTCCAAATCACGGCCACACCAATTTGTTTATGGGGGAGGGGACTAGAAGTTTCACGCATGGGTAAATCAGCCTGCATTTGTAATTGATAAGCTTGACAATGAGCCATCCAAGGACAGCGACTACACTCAGGAGCCTTTGGAGTGCATAGAGTCGCCCCCAAATCCATTAAAGCCTGATTAAAATCCCGAGGATTTTCAGGATCCAGCAAGAGTTCTGAACACTGCCATAACAGCTTCATCGCCTTTGCCGGTGGCACCTGCAACCCTATGAGTACAGGTATGGTGCTCGGCTGAGGGCGTCAAGCTAAAATAGCAAAATTCGGCAAACTCTGGGGTGAGCCTGCCGAGGTTCGAGTAATACTCTGCTTCTGATTTAATTTTTTCAACTCCACCCTACGACTCAACGCTCGATTTACTCATGAATTTTAGCTAGACAGACGGGAATCCCTCGCGCTTTACCGATCGAAGGTTAGTGTGGGATGAAAGGCGCGGTGAGATGAGGATTCCACACGCTTACAACCTCCCACGCTCACGGCTCAACGCCCTGAGCGTGTGGATGACGAGACGAACGACTCTTTATTGTTTTGAAAAGCACTACCCCACTAAAGCAAATATAATGAAGGAATTCTTTTTTTAACTAAATAAAGTTCAACTCCTTACGGAGTGGTGTTCTTTGCCAATGTTGTTCCAGGTTTGATGCTAACCACACTTGGAGGCTGCCAGTAGAAATGTTTAATGATTAACCGCAGTGTTTGGGACTAGAACGCGGCTGCCAAACCTACATCCCAAAGTGCCTATATATTCTGGAGTAACGTAGTAATCCTGGCTTAACGAATTACTGAGGCTAATGACACGCTCCTTAATTTCTTAAGAAGCCCGCACTGTAACGGTATTCCGTTCAGTGCGTGTTGTGGTCACGATGAGATTCGGTAAAATGTAAGGATTTTTCAAAGGCCATACGTTGTTCGGCATTGTGGAGAAAATAGCCACTAATCATCGCTGAGGCTAGAATCCGTCCGAGATGTTCGCGATTGGTGGTAATGGTGACGCCAAAGTGTTCTGGGGGCAGATTTCCTAACAAGCCGATGATGTTGCGTTCCATGACTTGAAAGACATCAGAGGAGCTAGGTCGAGAGAGTTGGGAAATGGCTTCCGGACTCAAGGATTGTAAGTAGTCCCACAGTAGATTATTTTCTCCTTCTTCTGAGAGAAATTCTGGCGGGCGATTGGATTCAGAGTTCATGATGATTGTACCTCTTAGGCTTGGATGGGCGTTTAGTTGTCTATTATCTGTTAAGTAAGATTGTAGGCTGAGATTCTTCTGTTCCGCTCCAGACTGAATTAAGGGGTCGATTTATGATTACAGTTATCAATGTTTCCCTAACTTATCTTTTTTACGGAGAAGGTGACCTCTATCTAAAGGGGTTAATCGGACTCCCTAAAAAGAAATAGCTTTTTATCCGAGTCGCCGAGTTAGCGAGAGATTTAAGCTGGGGAACTGAACAAAACTGGGCTAATTTTGAGAAGATTTAGCGATCAGAGCAAAGTGGTTCAGAGCAAGTCATCAACCGATCGCCAGGTTTGAGAGTTGACTGGC
>NZ_JAFLQW010000328.1 GCF_017313335.1 Phormidium pseudopriestleyi FRX01
CGCCTGAGTGATGAGCAACTTCGCGCCGTAGCTGATCTTATTGCCAGCTTCAAATCTCCAGATCGACGCGAGCCTGTTGTCAACAGGCCGGATTTTTTCGGCCCGCTCAAACCTTCAGAACGCGCTTTAGTGGAACGCGAGAGAAACCGGAAAGGAAAAGTTGAAATTATGGCAGGCCGTAAGCCTCGCTATAGTAAAGAAGAATTTGCCCGAATGGGTGATCACTGGTACGAAACTCAAATCCGCCAAAAAGTTGAAGCCGGTAATCATGGCAAAATCGTCGCGATCGATATTGAAACCGGCACTTATGAAGTAGCTGATGAAATCTTGGATGCCAGTCAGCGCTTATTTAAACGAATTCCAGAAGCCCAGCCTTGGATAGTTCGTATTGGACATCGGGCTGTTCATAGTTTTGGTGCAAGGAGTCTGAGAAACCCAGGATGATGCAGGGTCGGGTCAATAGAAAGCGTGAAGCAATCATTTCAATTGTTATTGCAAATCAGAACCGTCAGTCCAAAAAACGTATTAATGCGGTTATAGACACAGGATATAGCGGATTTTTAACTTTGCCAAACGAAATTATCACTGCATTAAGTTTACCTTGGGCAGGAGTTGAGCGCGGCACGTTAGGCGATGGTAGTGAAGTTACTTTTGACGTTTATGGGGTGAAGGTAATTTGGGATGGTACATACCGTGATATTCCAGTGTGTGAATCTGAAACCGATCCCTTAGTTGGCATGAGATTGCTCTATGGTTACGATTTACAAATCCAAGCTATTGAAGGGGGACTCGTCACAATTCAGACATTGGATTAGGCTTAGTCAAACCTAACAATCTTTAGAGCGCCAGTACAATATTAGATAAAAGGGACAACTAACTGTTTTTTTACCGGATTTGTTGCTAATTGCCAGCGATCGGGTAAAAAAATTAGGGTTCTAAGGGCTAATAGACTGATTTCCTAGCAGTCTATTCCGTGAAAAATTTTCTATTGCTCTATCTCCAGGTTGGTTTGAATTTTTTGACTTTTATTAAAAAAATAGAGCAAGTCTAATTCAAAGGCTTAAACCTTCGTGACTGGAGGTGGGGCAGTAGATAAATTGCCCCTAGATAATTCCTATAAATGTGTTTCCATCACCCACAACTGACCCCGTTGGGTTTACCAAAGTATCAACGATAACTTTCATTCTATGGTTCTTTGCTGTTTGTAATCATAGTTTTCTTCATAATCTATTGTCCCAAATAATTCTAATATTTTCTGTTGCTGACGCCGTTGAATGTATTCCCGCAAAGCATTTTCTATTAATTGATGTTCTGTGGAAAAGTTACTCAAGGCTAGAGCCTCTGCAATCAGTTGTTGATCTATCTCAATGGGGATTTTCATGGTTTTACAGTTATTTAAGGATGTATTGCCACTCTACAAGGTTTGTTCCCGTTACCCAAAACTGACGCCAGTGGGTTTGACAAACTCTAAATTATCGACATTCCAGACTTGCCCATCGAGGGCCATCTGCTCGATTAAACTAGCCAATCTGAGGGCTTTCAGAGCTTGTTCTCCACCCACTGACGGCTGATTGCCACCGCGAACACAATTAATAAAATGCTCTAATTCGGCGTGTAAGGGTTCAATATTACTGGTATAAACTTTTTCAATTAAGCCATCTTGGCGGTACAAAATTTGACCATATTCGGTCATATAATTCGCGGTTGTTTTCCGATGGATTAAAATTTCATTGTTGAGAAAATCGGCTTCGGTTAGAGAATTTTTGCAATGGGTGACGATCCGGCGTAATTTTCGGTGGGTGACTTTACTGGCGGTGACGGTAGCGATAACGCCATTGGCAAATCCCAAGGTTGCCGTTACATAATCCAAATAAGAATTGGCTTCTGATGTGTCTTGATTGGTGCGACTGCCACTGGCGGTTAATCGCACAACAGGCGCGGCAGCTAATTCTAAAATGAGGTCGATGTCATGGATCATTAAATCCAAGACGACGGAGACATCGTTAGCCCGATCGCTGTAGGGACTCATGCGGTGAGCTTCGATCGCCAGCACTTGTTCAGTTTTGAGGACTTTGCTCAATTCCTGGAATGCCGGATTAAACCGTTCAATATGACCCACTTGCAGAATACATCCCGATTCTGCTGCCTCATTCACCAGGGATTCAGCTTCAGCAATACTAGCGGCGATCGGTTTTTCAATTAAAACATGAACCCCCGATCGCAGGCAGGTCATTCCGACAGCATGATGCAGGCGAGTCGGAACCGCAATACAAACCGCATCCACATAAGGCAACAAGTCTTGATAATCTTCAAAAAAGCGAATCCGATATTTACTGGCAATGTCGAGTCCGCGCTCTACATTAACATCAGCCACACCGACTAATTCAATATCTTTGAGCAAGCTCAGAACCCGGGTATGATGCTGTCCCATACTGCCAACGCCAATCACCCCAATTCGCAAGGGTTCCGGGTGAGTTTTTGGGTTATGATGATTCAATTGTCGAGCTTTCATGGGATTATTTTGCACTCCTTGATGTCTCCACCACCACCACCATTAGTCAGAGCCGCTTGACAGGCATCTGGCCTCGCACACCAACCCGATAGTATCACAGGCGCTCCAGTTGTAAAGATTTACAACATTTGCGACCCCTCCAGTATAGAGTCGGGAATCGGTTTTCGAGGGAGTGAGCTTTCCAGAGTTATAGCCGATCGCCTCTCCATCTCCCCCAACCCTTCAAAAAAAGCCACCCCTGATGGGGCGGTAAAGTCAGAGTTAGAAACCGGGTTTCTTGACAAAATTTCTGCTCCTGGGTAACAAATTAGGGTCAGAAACCCGGTTTCTTGTCCGACTGATTGAATTACAACCCGGGCAGACAATCAGAAATCCGGCTAAAATTTAAAACGTAGAGCCATTCCAGCCCCACATGGAACCCTCAGCATCGGTAAATTCGATATAGATCCGATTTTGCGGAACCCCGATCGCCTGATGAATCTTGTTGCAAAAATCTTTGCTCATCGACTGGGTTTGTTCGGGACGGATCGTCCCTACACTCTTGACCTCGATGTAGCACACCGGGTCAAAGGTTCCAGCAAATGTCATCGCCACATCAGCATTAAACGCCGTCATGATATAGGATTCAGGTTTCCCCAGATGCTTCGCCAAGCTGGAGGAAAGTCCCTTGAGCAGGGTCTGGATTTCAGCGTTTTCCGGTGCGGATACGGAAGTTTGAACTTTAATCAGGGGCATAAATTGACCTTCTAGCTTGCGTCTTTCTGATTCAAATCGGGATCCCGGGAAACTCTCTATCCCAAATTATCCTCCGTAATTCCAGCCGGTGCCTTCCAGCAATAAGGGTTCCCCTTCCCGGTGGACTCCTGCCGCAATCACTTCGCCGACAAAGACGGTGTGATCACCCTTTTTCACCGAACCCACCACATTACATTCCACATACCCCAGAGAGTCGGAGATAATCGGACAGCCGGTTTCTCCCAAATAAAACTCCACATCTTCAAATTTATTCCCCACCCGTCGCTGGGGTTTAAAGAATTTTTGGGCTAAGTCTTTTTGTCCCGCTTCTAAAAAACTCAAGGCAAAGACGCCACTGGCTTCAATCATGGCGTGGGACCCAGAATCTTGTTTAACACAGTTGATGACTAAGGGGGGTTCAAAGGACCCCTGCATCACCCAACTGGCGGTGAAACCATTGACATTTTCCCCATCTTTGACACCGCAAATATAGAGTCCGTGGGGAATCTTTCTGAGGATTGTTTTTTTCGCTTGTTCGTCTAGCAAGGCTTTACCTATCTCTCAATATAGAACTGATGGACATTTATATTAGAGTATCCGACGGGGCGTCATCCCTGGCGCGAGTTGGGTCGAAACAGGTGGCTATGTTCCGGATGGTAGAGGCGCGATCGCGGGGTATCCGTTCCAGACTGGGTTTTCGGTGAGGCCAAAGCCGGACTAATTAAATACAGAGTCGTCCGAATTAAGTTTTCAGCCTGGGTAACTTGGGCCATCTCTTTCAGAGGGACCACCAGAATTTTTTCATCGGGCCATCCAATCCGGTAGCAAATGGCGACTGGCATTTCTGCGGGATAGTGTTCCATCAGTTTGGCTTGAGCATCTTCAATGTGGCGCGCACTCAGATAGAGGCACAAACTGGCTTTATGGGCTGCTAAAGCCGCTAATTCTTCCGATTCGGGGACGGAGGAAGCTCGACCACTGACCCGAGTCAGGATGATGGTTTGCACCAGTTCCGGGATGGTGAGTTCCAGGTTGAGTTTGGCGGCGGCTGCTTGAAAGGCACTAATTCCGGGGATAATTTCACAGGGAATGTCCGCATCGGCTAAGGCGTGCATTTGTTCGGAAATGGCACTGTAGAGGCTGGGGTCACCGGAATGGAGGCGCACGACGGAGTGACCTTGGCGCACACGGTCAATCATGATGGGTAAGATATCTTCTAGGGTTTTATTGCCCGTGGGAATGACTTCGGCATCGGGACGAACTCCTTCTAAAATTTGTTTGGGAACTAAGGAGTCAGCGTAAAGAATCGTATCAGCGATCGCCAGGATTTTTTGGGCTTTGACCGTTAATAAATCCGGGTCACCGGGTCCGGCCCCAACGATATAAACGGCGGGTTTGAGTATAGCCCGGTCGGTTTGTTGTGGGTCCGTTGGTTGGAGTTTTGACATCAAACTAAAACAAAAAAATGCAAAAGATTGGGAAGGTTCCGGATAGTACCCAGGCTCTGAGGTAATCAAGCACTGGTAGATGCACCCTGATTCAACCCTAGAATTTATTCTAGGGTTTTTTTATAGTTTTGGGAAATTTTAGGGCGTTGGTTTAGAAACCGGGTTTCTTGAGAAAATCTCTGCAACTTAGACCTAAATTTGGGTGAGAAACCCGGTTTCTGGTCACTGGGTTTTGGTTGGGGAATTTCTAGGAAGAAGAGGGTTCGCTTTTGCTGCGGGATACGACATCAGGCAAAGGACGATTGAACCCATAAAGCCAGACTAATCCCGCGATTCCTAAGATGATACCGGTTAAACTGACAAACTGCGCCATTCTCAGGGGACCGAACATTAAGCTATCGAGTCGCAACCCTTCAATCCAGAAGCGACCGCAGCTATAGACGGCCATATAGACTAAAAATAAAGTGCCGACTTTTAAACGGGGTTTGCCTTGGAGGTCCCGAAAGAATAAAAACAGTAATAAGGCAAATAAGGCAAGATTCCACAGGGATTCATATAAAAAAGTGGGATGGAAATATTGCTCGTTGAGATATTGAAATGGACGAGATTGCGGGGGAATGTAGAGTTTCCAGGGTAAATCCGTGGGTCTGCCGAAGGCTTCGGAATTGAAGAAGTTTCCCCAGCGTCCGATCGCCTGACCTAAAATGACTGAAGGTGCGACTAAATCGGCTAATTGCCAGAAGGGAATTCGTTTGAGTCGGGCAAAAATCAAGGTGGCGATCGTCCCGCCAATAATTGCGCCATGAATGGCAATGCCTCCTCGCCAAATCGCCAAGATTTGCCCCGGATTGTCGGCATAATTCTCCCACTGAAACAGGACATAATATAGTCGTGCCATTGGTATAGCCCCAACCACTAACCAGAGGATCAAGTCCCCCATCAGGTCCGGGTTGACGTTGCGGCGTTTGGCTAAAAATTGGGAGAGACTGACGCCAATCAAGACGGCAGTGGCAATTAAGAACCCATACCAGCGGATGGTTAGGGGTCCGATTTCGACGAGGATCGGGCCTGGGGAGGCAAAGGTCAAGGCTAGGGGTAGAGTAACAATAGTCATAAACTTAATAGTACGCGCTTGGGGGGACGATAGGTGCAGTCGCCGGGAGCATCTGAATTTTGCCTAAAAACCGATCTGAACCTCTCCCCCCTGCCCCCCTCCCCTGCAAGGGTAGGGGGAAATTGACCTCTTTCTCCCCCGGACCTTGAAGGGAAGGGGGGTGGGGGGTTAGGTCTCTTTTCAAAATTGAGATGCTCCCCAGTTGCCTTGTTTCTCTTTCGGTTCTAGGATACTTCACCGGATCAAGTCAGGGAGGCAACAAATAGTCAGGGGGTCGAATCTTTGCTATCTTCATGGGGAGATAGGCGCGATCGCCTTGATACCCCAGGGCAATTCTATTTAATTGTTGTAAATTAAGATGAACTTTCCCCTAGCGCGGCAATCGTTCTCCCAAGAGATTCACCAAAACGACGACCAAATCGATCTCGCCAAGGCAGCGCTTTATATCGCGCAAGAAGAATATCCAACCCTGGATCCGGCTGAGTATCTCAATATCCTGGATGTGATGGCAAGGGAAGTTGCACAACGGTTGAAGGATCAACGCTATCCCTTGCGAATTGTTAAAGCTATCAATGACTATCTCTATGAAGATTTGGGATTTACCGGCAATACTCGGGATTATTATAACCCATGTAATAGTTTTCTCAATGATGCGATCGCCCGTCGGACTGGCATTCCGATTACCCTGGCCTTAATTTACTTAGAAATTGCAAGGCGACTGGATTTTCCAATGGTCGGAATCGGGATGCCTGGACATTTTTTAATTCGCCCAGAGTTTGAAGGGGCGGGTATTTTTGTGGATGCATTTAATCGGGGTGAGGTGTTGTTTCAGGAAGACTGCGAACAACGTCTTCAGCAAATTTATGGGCCGTCCGTTTCAATGCGTCCGGAATTTTTAAAAGTGGTGACGCGCAAACAGTTTTTGGCCCGGATGCTGACCAATTTAAAGATGATTTATCTGAATTGTGGGGATTCTGAGAAATGTCTAGGGGCGATCGAACGGATTTTGCTGTTGTTTCCCGATGCGCCTTTGGAATTGCGCGATCGCGGTTTGTTTTATTATCAAAATGGCCGATGGACCGAAGCCCGTCAGGATTTACAAACCTATTTGGACCAGGTTCCCCAGGCCGAAGATGCCTCAGTAATTCGGCAAATTCTCGATCGCCTCAGTTGGCAGGAGAATGAGTAAGAAAAATCCAAAAACGCCCTTTACATATAATTTAAAATTTGTCAATCTTTCTTAGGAAATAAATTTTAACCCGTTTAACCTTGGGCCAGATTCGGATTAATTTGTTCAGCAATTTGTTTGAGGCGACGGAGTTGGCCCTGCATATCTTTCTGGGTCCAGGTTGCTGCAAACAGATTGAAGCCCCAGGCAACTACAGGATTAGGAATTTCAAATTCAAAACGATTGACGAGTCGAGTCTGGTTGCCATCCGGTTGACAATCCCAGCGATCGCAACCCTGAAAAAATCCCTGAAACTCCCACACAATCAGTCCCGGTTCCCGTTGGGCAATCATACAATTTAAACTCGGTTGCCACAGCGGAATATTCAAAATAAACCGACTGCGACTCCCCACACAGACATCCCATTCGCCAATAGGTTCGCAACGCAAGGCGGGATTCAACCACTGGTGCATTAAAGTGCGATCGGTAATACAGTAATCAACAACCGTAGGACTGGCCTGAATTTGAATCGATTGTTCAAAAACTTGAGATGACATGAGAAATTAGACCTAATAATGACAACTTGTTATAGAAATTCCCCCTAGAAAGGGAATCTCTACAGGGTAGGAGAGTCTGACGGTGGGAATCGGCGGGAGAAGACAGCAGACCCTTCCCGCAGACTGGGGCAGAATTGTTACAAATCACTACAGTTCCAATATTTTGTGACAAATTGTCCCTAATCTAATTTCTAGTTACCAACAATTGAAGCATAAAGCGTTTGATTCGCCTCCCTTGAAAGTTGGAAAAAACGCAAAAGATGACATAGACTACAGCAAAAGATGCATAGCCCTGTAGGATAGGGGCAAATGCACTGACTAGCATTTACTCGATGATCAACTCTGTTGAACGGTCATATCGGAAGTACACTCAAATCACCTTATGAATGGAATTTTGCACGAAACATCAGCCGTGGTTTGGGGGAATTTAAGCCCCGAAGCGCTGCTGGCTCAAGAACCTGGATTCGCTACTGGCTTTGGCATTGGGCAGGCTACGGGATTTGTTCAAGCCCTCTTGCTCCAAGTGTGGCCATTCCTGCTCAGTTTATTAGGAGCGATCGCCATCTTAATCGGTGGCTGGATCGTCGCGACCATTGTGGCAGGAATTATTAAAAAGCTCCTCCACAGCACGAATCTGGACAACCGGATTGCCAGTGCAGTCATGGGACGCCCACCGGGGGACGAGATGCCTCCCACTGAAAAGTGGATCTCGAATACGGTTTACTGGCTGATCATGATTTTTGTCTTGGTCGCCTTTCTCCAGGCCCTGAATCTGGAGGTGGTTTCCCAACCCCTAAATCGGTTCTTAGAACAGATTTTCGCGTATCTACCGAAGATTGGCGGTGCCGCAGTCCTGTTGGGTGTGGCCTGGATATTGGCAACCCTGTCCAAAATGTTGTTGACTCGGGGATTAGAGCAGTTCCGGTTAGATGAACGGCTTGCAGAACAAACGGGACAAACGACAGACCCACAAACCCCTGGGGAAAGCCGGTTTTTACTTAATGAAACCCTCGGCAATGCCTTATATTGGTTTATCTTTCTGTTCTTTCTGCCCCTAATTCTGGATGCCTTAGAATTAAATGTGCTGCCGGTCCAGAACTTAGTCAATGACTTTATGTCGGCGGTGCCTAAGATTCTGATGGCCCTGATTATTGGGGTTGTCGGTTGGTTTATGGCGCGGATCGTGCGCGGCATTGTCACGAACCTGCTGGCGGCGACGGGAACCGATCGCCTCGGTGCCCAATTGGGTCTCTCTCGGACTCCTGATGGGATGTCCCTGTCTCAACTGATTGGGACGATTGTCTATATCTTGATTCTGATTCCGACGGCGATCGCGGCGTTGAATGCGTTGGAAATCGCAGCGATCTCCGTTCCGGCGATCGCCATGCTGTCGCAAATTCTATTCGCCATTCCCCTGATTTTGACCGCCGGGCTAATTTTGGCGTTATTTTATGCGATCGCCAAGTTCACCTCGGATCTGGTCATCCGCATTCTCCGCAGCATCGGTTTTAACAATATCTTCTCCTGGCTAGGTCTGCCTACGACCGGGAGTGGTAATTCTCCTCAACCCCCACCGGCCAACTCACCGGATATGCGATCGGGTCAACAAACCGTTGTCCAACCCCCCTCGACTTCCACGAGAACTCCCGCAGAAATTGTCGGGATTGTCACCTGGGTGGGCATTATGCTCTTTGGGGCCGTGGCAGCGACGGAAGTCCTGCAATTGCCAGCCCTCACCATCATCATGCAAGGCCTACTGGTGATCGCCGGTCAGGTTCTGGTCGGGTTGATCGTCTTTGGCATTGGCCTTTACCTGGCAAACTTGGCCTATCATCTCATTTCCGGTTCCCGGGGGTCCCAATCCCAACTTCTGGCACAAGCGGCTCGAATTGCCATTATTGCTCTGGCCGGTGCGATGGCACTTCAACAAATGGGAATTGCACCTCATATTGTCAACTTGGCCTTTGGTTTGCTGTTTGGGGCAGTTGCTGTTGCCATTGCCTTAGCTTTTGGGTTAGGGGGCCGAGATGTGGCTTCCGAGCAATTGCGAGAATGGCGCAGTGATTTCAAACAACGACAAGAAAAATAACGAGAGGAGTTAAATCCCCTAATTTAAGTTTTTCTCTTTAAGTGAGAAACATCAGGCTTTTTCGGGGTGAAGCCTTGATGAGAAAGGATTACCCTAACTCACTTGAGTTTTTTGTGGTTTTTATTTCTCTCACTTTTAGGAGTTTTTCTTGGAGTTCGTTCTTAATCCGACCCATAATGGTGGTTTCATCTAGGGAATTAATGATGCGAGTGACCACAGCTTTTGGGCCATCGGGTCCCCAAGAAGCACCATTAGCCAAGTAGGTTTTGGTCACCTGACCTATGGCGTAGGAAGAAAACCCGGCGACACCGGCTTGGGTAATGGCAACTGAAAGATAGGGTACTAACGAAGCTCCCCCCGTAGCCGGTGCCGCTAATCCCAACAACCCTTTGAGGGAAGATAATCCGAGATTGGCCAGGAGTTCACTGGCACTAATTCCGCCCATACTCAGGGCTATTTTTTTGAGGAGATTGATGGCACCGGCTTGGGTCATGGGAATGCCATAGAGCTTTGATAAGGTTAAAATCGTGGCGACATCAATCACGGCCCCACTGAGGATATCGATCGCCGTAATCGGATTCAGGGCGATCGCCACCGCTTTCGTCATCACCGCATTCCAAATCAATCGGTTGGCACTCTTATCCCGAATCTGCATTTTGCGCTCAACCAATTGTTCATTCACATCCCCGGCATAAAGCAGGGTATTCAACGCCACCAGGGATTTCCCCTCCCGGTCTAAAATTTCCAGAATTTTTAATTTTAAATCCTCGACTTGTGGTAAACCCCGCTTCATCTGCACCGCCATCGTGCCATCGCTTCGCGGTGCCGCTTGGGCCACTAAGGGGGCCGCTGCTGCCATGACGATTTCATCTGGGGATAAGAGTTCTCGCACCCGATCATCCCGGATTTTGCGATAGACTGCCTCGCGATCGGCTTCGGGATATTGGTCGATTTTGTTAAAAATTAGCAGCATGGGTTTTCCCGCATCCCGCAACTGGGAAAGGGCTTCATATTCCACCTGGGTCATATCCCCGGCGACGGCAAATAAAATTAAGTCCGCACGAGAGGCCACCTGCTGGGCCAAAACTTCCCGGGTTTGACCATCGACTTCATCAATTCCGGGAGTGTCAATCAGTTCAATCTGAGATTGTCCGATGCCAGAGAGGGTGAGTTGGGTAATGTTGCCTTCTCCTCCATCCAGGGGCGATCGCTCAACTCGCCAATTCACCCCCTGAGAAGTCCGGGTTACCCCGTGAATCGGCCCGGTTTCAAAGACATTCTGCCCCAACAAGGCATTCAAAATCGACGATTTTCCCCGTCCCACCATACCAAACACGGCAATTTGCACCACCGTCCGTTCCAGTTTATCTAGCATGGTGCTGAGTCCTTCAATCTCTGGATCCAAGCCCGTTCGTTCTTCCGGGGTCAGGTCCAGATTCGCCACTAACTCTCGCAGGGCGTCTTTAGCTTGTTTGTAGTTCAGGTCCGCCTGAATATCTGCAAACGACAAAATCGCCTCATCGAGTTCTCCATCTAAATTGGAGGAACCGGGTAAGGGGAAGGGGGACTGATTGGGGTTAGGAATTTGTTCCTCGTACTCGTTGGAACCTCCGTGAGTCATAAGAGGTGGGCTATCCTTCAGTGCTCTACACTACCAATCCTAGTGCAGACTAGCCCGAGACGGGGAAATGAAATAGAGGGTGGATGCCTCAAGCTCAAGGATTAAAACAATTTAATAGCCGGTTTTTACGCAATTTGACTCATGAAAGACAAGTCAATCGCCCCAAAATTGGTACTTAAGGCTATATTGATATTTTCTAACATTTTGATAAGCCAAATAATGCTATCATTGTTAGAATTTTCATAGTGGTTAAACAAGATGGAAAGCCGTTTTTCTAAATAGGGTTTGACTTTCCGACAGAGTAAAACAATTTTCAGAAGCATCCCGGTTGTCCGGGTGGGTCCAATATTAGAAACGACATCCAGAAAGATAAAGTGAGTGGGCTTTTGAGAACTTTCCACCACTAAAAAGTTTAGGAGTTGGCTGCAAGTTCTGACCACCAGAAAATCGCTGATTTTCTGGGAATCACTCTGGGGAAGAGTGGCTTTTAAATGCTTGCATAGCTTGTCGTTAAATTGGCGTTTGCCATATTCGGGGTCGATGGACCCAATCAGGTAGTCGTATAAATCGGCTTTAAATTCTCCGTAGTTCGGACTCTGACTGGTGTGGGTGATAAAGCTCTGAGCTAAGTCTCGGTAAGTGTGGCCCCCTTCTGCTTTACCCACATAATCTTTCAGGGAATAATACAGTTCGCGATCGCTGAGTAAGGTGGGATTGGCAATCACAGACAGGTTTCGGACTGCATTCACATTCCCCGTCCGCCGAACCTGCGATCGCCGGACTTGATAGGTGACATACTGAGATAAGTTAATTTCAAATTGCCGTTGCCGTTGCGCTTGAATTTTTCGCACGGTTTGCTGATGCTCATAGCTGCTATCTTCACTCAGCAGGCAATGAGAGTACAAGTAGGGATAGCGATCTATATAGGTCCCTAGGGGTCTATGCTCTTTAGGGGGGCTCATTTCTGAACTATGTTGCACCACCTTCGATAACCGTCGCAGGGTCAGGTACTGATCCGTTGCGGTGAAGTCTTTGACTAATTCTTGCAACTGTCTACCCGTTCGAGAGCGACCGTAAGGATTATAGCCCCCAGGATGCTCAAACAGGGCCACCAACTCCGGAATCGCCTCTTGAGTTTGGCTGTGCATTTGCCACCGATTTACTAAAATGTGGCAACATCTATTCAGAATAAACTTAAAGTCTTGGTCCATGCCCTTATAGGTCAGCATTCGACCTAACGCCCCTGAGATATCAGCTTCGGGGTAGTCCCTGCCTTCAATAAAGAGGCTTTGAAAGCGCGAGATCAGTTCGGACGGTGGCTCCGCTTTAACCAGATCGAGGAGGTGATCGTATAGTAACTGCTCCTCCTGGCTTGTTTTTCGGTTGTAAGGATCCGTTCGATGATTCACTTGACTTTCCCCCTGCCCAGATATTTAGCTTGATTCAATTTCCCAGAGCGAGCATTTTCAATAGGACACAATTTCCCCCGGTGGAAGATTGTCAGACCTTAATATGGATAATTTATTGTTAATCCGCTTGGATAATGGCTATCAAACCGATTCAGATCAGTCTGGGGCCGCTTGGATTCACATGAAACTCTCTAAAAGAGTGGGTGAGCCTTTGCGACTTGGGAATGGGTCTGAGCTTTCCCCGACGCATAGGACCTCTATCTATTAGAATAGCCTAGGCAGATCTCCTCAACCATCCAGTATCGTAAAAAGTTGGTAAAGATGCCAGGGGGGATTCACGGAATTTTAATGAAGATTTATAACGGTTGACTGGGGAAAGACATTCTATGGTATTTTTCCGGCTGAGATTGAGGCGATCGCCTGCTTGGGACAAGCTTTCGGGGATGGTATCATGAATTTTTATTAAATTAAAGTCCTCATACCATGTCTTGTTTTGTGACCCTTGCTCAACTGCTTTCCCTCTTGAATGCCCAAGTCCTTCACCCGCTATCGGAAGAACTTGGCGCGAAGCAGGTCTTCAGTATTATTACGGATACGCGCAGTTTAAGGGCCGGTGAAGTATTTGTAGCCCTAAGAGGGACCCAATTTGATGGGCATCAGTTTATTGGGTCCGCATTTGACAAAGGGGCGATCGCCGCGATTGTCGATCGCGACTATGTTAGTCCCAACCCAAACTGGCCCCTCCTGGTTGTCTCGGATACCTTAGCCGCTTATCAGGCGATCGCCCATTGGTGGCGCACCCAGTTTGATATCCCCCTGATTGGCATCACCGGATCTGTCGGCAAAACTACCACCAAAGAATTAATCTCAGCGGTTTTGAACACCCAGGGTCCCGTTCTCAAAACTGAGAAGAATTATAATAACGAAATCGGCGTTCCCAAAACCCTCTTAAATTTGACCTCAGACCATCATTATGCCGTCATTGAAATGGCCATGCGAGGCCAAGGAGAAATTGCCCTCCTCGCAGAAATTGCCGTCCCTACAATTGGCGTCATTACCAATGTTGGTACAGCCCATATCGAACGCTTGGGTTCCGAAGCGGCGATCGCCTCCGCCAAATGTGAACTCTTAGAAAAAATGTCCCACGAAGGGATTGCCGTCCTCAATTACGACAATTCCCGGTTAATAGAAACCGCAGCAAAAGTCTGGTCCGGAAAAACTCTCACCTATGGTTTAACCGGAGGAGACTTGCAGGGAACCATCAGAGATGGAGATTTCCTAGAAGTCGAAGGCATGACTTTCCCCCTCCCACTTCCGGGGAAACATAATGCTTTAAATTATTTAGCTGCATTAGCCGTAGCAAAAATCCTCCATGTAAGTTGGGAACCTCTCAAATCCGGTTTAACCGTAGAATTACCCGATGGCAGGGCAAGACGGTATGAATTAGCCAATGATATTGTGATTTTAGATGAAACCTATAATGCCGGGTTAGAATCCATGACTGCCGCACTCCAAATGCTGGCACAAACCAAAGGAGAACGGCAGATTGCAGTCCTAGGAACCATGAAAGAATTGGGCGAGCGATCGCTAGAATTTCATCAGCGCATCGGCAGCATTGCCAAATCCTTAAATCTGGATGGATTGTTTATCTTTGCCGACCCCGCAGAAGCCGCAGCAATGGCCAAAGGTGCTGAAGGTTTACCCTTTGTAGAAATTATCGATATCGAACAGCCAAACGCCCATGACTACCTCTGCCAGCGCGTCAAAGATTGGGTTAAAACAGGCGATCGCATTCTCTTTAAAGCCTCTCATTCCGTCCAACTCGATCGCGTCGTCGAAAAACTTCGGGCCGGTTAGATTCAAGATAAAGACAAGACCTTTTTCCAAGGATTAACACTCCTTGAGGCATTATCCATAAATTTGTAGTTAACGACTTCAGTCGTTCTCCTATCCCTTCCTGAACAATATTCAAATATGGCAATCAGACTAGATCGGATTATAGTCGTTGATATTGAAGCAACCTGCTGGGAAAAAGACCCACCCCCCAATCAAGAACGAGAAATTATCGAAATTGGAATTTGTCCAATTGATATTGCTTCAGGGGAATTACTAGAAAAAGAGAGTATCTTAGTCAAACCCAAACAGTCCCAAGTCAGTGAATTTTGCACCCAACTCACCAGCTTAACTCAAGCCCAGGTGAACCAAGGTGTATCCTTGGGCCAATCTTGTTCAATTCTCAGAAATAAATATATTGCCCATCAAAGGATTTGGGCCAGCTATGGAGAATTTGATAAACGGCAATTTCAAGTAGAGTGCGAGAAAAAAGGGGTTCGCTATCCCTTTAGTAATCGGCATATTAATGTAAAAACCCTGTTTTCAGTCATGTATGCCTTGGAAAAAGAAGTGGGGATGGCAGCAGCATTAGAACAGCTCAATTTGCCCTTAGAGGGAACCCACCACCGAGGTCATGATGATGCCTGGAATATTGCTAAAATTCTGTCTCAATTAATTACTGGTCAACGAAAATAAGCTGATGTTTAATATCATTGACTTAACGGATTGCCGGGATACCTACCTTGAACCCCTGAGTGGAGGGCTGTTTTATTGTCAAATTTTCCTTACCCCGTAAGCTTTACAGCCCAAGGGTTTTCGTCCTTATTTCCTAAGTTGAAACTAAAAAATAGGAAACCACCCCGTCCCTTCGGGACACCCCTCCAAAGGAGGGGAATTAGCCGA
>NZ_JAFLQW010000243.1 GCF_017313335.1 Phormidium pseudopriestleyi FRX01
ACGATCGCCGACCCCGAACCACCTTATCAAGAAACCCACTTTACCGGCGCAGGAGGAGTCCCGATTTATGGCTGGGTTGCCCAGAACGATCGCCCTCGCGGAACAATTGTCGCCACCTATGGCATCACCGGAGAACTTCCCGAACAATGGTTTCTCCGACTCCTGGGACGTAAAGCCTTTGCCCGAGGCTATTCCGTGGTCCTCTTTGACTGGCGTGCTCATGGCAAAACCGCTGAATTATCTCCCACCCTGACTTCTGATGGACTATATGAGGGGGAAGATTTTGTGCGAATTGCTGCCAAAGCCAAATCAATGGGATGTCCAGGACCCTTCTGGTTTTTAGGATATTCCCTGGGGGGACAACTAGCGCTGTGGGGGATAAAAGCAGCCCAATCGATCGCCGATTGGGGAAAAGAGATAGACTTGGACCCCTGGGAACTTGGGGGTGGGGCGGTGATTTGTCCGAACCTGGATTCTAATCGGTCCCTGTCCTATTTAGTCAAACAACCCTTTGGGAAATATCTGGAAAAGGCGATCGCCAAGGAGTTGAAGAAACTCGCCTGGAAACTGCATCAGATGCATCCGAATGATATCGATCCCGAGGCGATCGCCCGCGCCAATAGCATTTGGGGATTTGATCATGAATTGGTAATTTCCCGCCTCGGATTTGCCTCAGTCGAGGAGTATTACGCCGCCAGCAGTCCCTTGGGAATTCTGCCAGAGTTCACCAAACCCACCTTGATTTTATATGCGGCAGATGACCCCATGTTTCACCCGGCGATCGTGCCTGAGTTACAGGAGATTTGCGACAGCAACTCGGCGATCGAGCTTTTGCTGACTCGGTATGGGGGTCATGTGGGCTATGTCAGTAATTTAGCCAGCCAGAAAAAAGCCGGAGATAGCGATCGCTGGTGGGGGTGGAATCGAGTCTTAGACTGGTGCGATCGCCAACGGGAGGGATGCGCTGAGACAATCCCTCATGGGCGATCGGCCCTTGACTCCACCCTGTTAGGGATTTCCAATCCCTAGTTTGAATTGCCGCAAATGCGATCGAGAGCACGTTTGCCCCCCCATCGTTCCACCAATTGGTCATCGTACTCGTCGGAGACTTCCAGAACCGCATTCACCGAGGATTCCAATTCTTTTTTATCGCAAGTAGATCCCACAATACTATGCTCAAACAGGATATCACCCTTCGCATCAATGCCAAAAGCCCCGAAAATCATATTGCTATTTTGTTCCAGGAGAAAGCGCATCAGATCCGCAGTCAGTTCTGTCTCCGTCACCACATAAGCGCGGGTATTGATCACGGCATCCTTTTCTCCCCAAGGTAAAATCAGGACTTCCACCAGGGCGGAACCCATAAATATCCCCAATCCGGGGATATCTTGGCGAGCACAGGGAAATTTGCCAAATAATTCTTGCATCCAGAGGGCGACTTTGTGATAACAGGCTTCTTGTGCTGGGGTTTGAAATTGCATTTGGATTCTCCTTCTTAATTAGAGTGGCTGTTGAGTGCTTTGTATTATCTTCCCAGGTTGGGTGCACTCAGTTTTTAGGATGAAGTTATCTTTAAGGGTGGGACAACTGGAGTATCGGGGTGAAAAACATCGGATGCGATCGAAATCACAACAGTTGAGTAAAGGAGTTCACCTCCCTTGTAGGATCTCGATCGCACAGGACGGTTCAAAATCCGCTGACAATACAATAATTCAACCGGGAATCACTGAATCTCCCGAATTTAATTCAAGTTTTAATCGAGGTTTTAAGAATGAGTATATTTGCTCCCACCCACAAACTAATTGCCCCTGCTGGAGAAGAAAACCCTGTGATGCTTTTTTCCAAAAGTGAAAGTCACAAATACCGGGTGATCAGTGAAATTGAGCATTTTGAAGGCAGCGAAGCGATCTATGAGTGGCATCCCTGCCAGGGTGTGACGTACCGAGGATTTGTACTCAATGGTTTAAAAATTCTGCCGTTAGAAGTTACTCAAGGATGGCAATATTCCCGGGTTAACTCTGCGGCGATTTAGAAGGAATGGGTTTGCCAGTGTAGAAGCGATGGGGCGATCGATGATTCCCAAGCCGAAGAGTAACTCATATTTAGCTTAAAAAACAGATAAAATCCCAAGCAACATGAATTGCCTGAACGTTTACGGCTGACAACTACTCCCCCGCAAGCTGTAGAATGCGATGATATAGCCCTGGCGTTATCCAGAAATCTGCTGTGCCAATCAACTCATCCAGGAGAGGTTTAACCGATGGAATCAAACCTCTATATTTTACCATAAAGATTAGCACCCATAATACACCTTTTATCTTGAGTCCAAAGCGGGATGCTACTTGATAGCCAAGAGGTTTATGTAACAATAGTAGATCGGCTTGAAGTTCCACAGCCAGGGCAATGGCTTCGGATTCTCCAGCATCCAATTCTTGCCGCAACGATAGCGCCAAATTTGGGTTAGAAACCGACTGAATTTGGATCCAAGAGAGCGTTTTCACCTCGGTCGATCCCGGTATCTCATCCCCTCCACTTGTCAATTCCAGGTTTACGGCTTCTGGAATCAGAATAGTGTCGTACAAGTCTTGAAGAAGGTTTAGGCGTCCAATAGCAGCTAAGTTGGTGATGGGTGAAGTATTACTGACTATAATCACAAATATCCCATTTCCCGCATAGTTTTGATGTCAGATTCTAGTTCCGGAATGTCATAATGGACGGGAATTTTTCGACTCGCCAGCAAGTGTTGAAACTGAAGTCGATTCATCTGGGCCAAACGACTTGCTTGTGCCAAGGTTAATTTCTCTTTTTGGAAAAGCATCACTGCGATTTCTTGCAGGAGTTCAGCATCAGACATCCGGGTTGTTTGGAGGATCTCGTCTGGAATGATTACGCTCATGTTTTTTCCCTAACTCGCTTCTTTATGGTAACACAAGTGTAAAAAGGGCGATCGCACCTAAAACAACTCCCTCCCATTCCCCATGTTCTGCTTTTCAATTTAGACAGGGAACAGCTTAACCTCAAATAAATCTCAACCGAAACACCCAGAACTTAGCCCGCTTAACTGCGGGCTAAGTTCCGTTAACAGCAGCTTAAAACCTGCCTTAACCCAATTCATGACTTACCCATAAGACTCTTCAGGTTCCATCCCCGTTGGCTTCAAAACCGGCTGCTTAGAAATGGATAACATTTGTAAAAATGTAAAGGTCAAATACATCGGATTCAGTAACAAATAGCGCTTCCATAATCGTCCCGGTTCCTGAATCAATCGGTAGAACCATTCCAGTCCCCGTTTCTGCATCCAAGGCGGTGCCTGAGATACGGTACCCGCATGAAAATCAAAGGCGGCCCCCACTGCCATCAAGGGCATGGATAAATGATTTCGATATTCATAAACCCAGACTTCTTGACGAGGACAACCTAACCCGACAAAGGTAATTGTTGCGCCACTATTTTTTATCCGATTAACTACTTCCTGCTTTTCTTCGGGAGTTAACCGGCGAAATTTAGAGGGTTCTGCACCAACGACTTTCAAACCCGGAAATTTAACTTGTAACTTCTCCAATAAGAGGTCCAAGGTTTCCTGTTTGCTGCCGTAAAAATAGACGGGTAATCCTTCTATTGCAGCAGCTTCTAATACTTTTAAAGTCAAGGTAGGACCATAGACGCGATCGGGCAGCTTAATCCCATGAATCCAGTTGAGCGCCCACCGAACCGGCTGTCCATCCGGTGTCACCAAATCAAATGCGTTTAAGCGGCGACGATGAACGGGATCAGAAAAGCCCGTCATCACCCCATGAACCGCCAAAGCTGTCATTGCCAGAGGCGATCGCATCTTCGCTGCATTAATAATCGCTTCCACACCATATTCATAATCAATGGCTGATATTTCCACCCCGAGTACGGAGTATTTCCCTCGATTAATCACCCCAATCACCTCTATTTAGAACTGGGTAAATTTTAATCCATAGCAATTAGCCCTAGCGCTAATTGCTAAATTTTTTAGTAGAAGACCCTGGGAATACTTAATAGATTTTCAAGAAGTCAGCCCCGATAATCCGGGAAACTCAACTCCCCCAACGAGACTGATTAAAGTCATAGATTTCTTTAAAAATATCTCTGACACTAGGGTAGCTTAATTTCCACTCCGGATAGTGGGATTTGAACTTACTTAAATCACTGATATACCAGATATGATCCCCCATGCGGTTGGTCTCAGTGTAGCTGGTTTCCATCTTCTTGCCGGTAATCTCCTCGCACATTTGGATCCCTTCCCGGACCGAAGTATTACTTTCGCGACCCCCACCCAGGTTATAAACTTCAGCAATCCGAGGTTGCTTGAAAAAAGTGTCCATCGCCAGGATCACATCAATGCAGTGGATTACGTCCCGGACTTGCTTACCTTTATAACCGATCACGGTGTAAGGGGTTCCCGTCATAGCGCATCTCATCAAATAGGAAGGGAACCCATGCAATTGAGCACCAGAATGTTGCGGCCCACTGAGGACCCCACCTCGAAACACCGCACTTTTGATGTTAAAATAGCGCCCATACTCTTGAACCAACAGATCCCCAGCAGCTTTCGAGGCCCCAAACAGAGAATGCATACTTTGGTCAATGCTCATGTCTTCGGGGATCCCGTTTTGGTAGGGGTGAGAGGGGTCCAGTTCCCAGCGAGTTTCTTGTTCAACGAGGGGTAAAGTATTGGGGCGATCGCCATACACCTTATTGGTGGAACAATGGGCAAATACCGCCTCGGGACAAAACTGCCGCGTTGCCTCTAATAAAACCAGGGTCCCATTGGCATTAATCGAAAAATCTGTAAAGGGTTCCTTTGCGGCCCAATCATGGGATGGTTGCGCCGCAGTATGGACAATTAAAACGATATCGGATTTGTACTTGGAGAAAATCGCATTAATCGCTTCGGGATTGCGGATATCAACTTCGTTATGTTCGTACTTATCCCCGAGTTCTTTGCTGATTCGTTCCCGGTTCCAACTGGTGGAGGCTTCCTTTCCAAAGAAGTATTGACGCATATCATTGTCAATCCCGACCACTTTGTAACCGGCTTTTCCATAGAACAGGGCGGCCTCGGAACCAATCAATCCGCCGGATCCTGTTACGATAACTACAGACATTCTGTTCTCCTGCTATGTTGAGTGTTTGGATGAGTTGCCAGTGGTTTTGCTGGCATGAATTTCCCCCTAGATTATAGGCCGGTGTGGGGTACTCGGCACGAGGTTACTCAGGCATTCTTCTGCCTGATTTATGCCAGTGGCGATCGCGAATTTTCAGAGTTTATGCTTAATTGCCACTCGAACGGTGCAAAACTTGAGTATAGACAGACTTCGTTTTTTCAGCTAATTTTTCCCAAGTGTAATGTTCCAAAACTTTCTGATACCCCGCTTCCCCCAATTGAATGCAGAGGGATGGATTGTTCAGGAGTTCTATGATTTTATCAGCAATTTGGCCCGGATTTTGTTCGACTAAAAATCCATTGATCCCTTCATCAATGACATCCCGAATGGCCGGAATATTTCCCCCAATTGCGGGTTTTTTCATCATCCAGGCTTCCGTATAAACTCCCCCAAAACTTTCTTGCATAGAAGGGACACAAAGTAAATCACAAGCTGCCAAGGCGTCGGTTTTTTCTTCTAAACTGACTTTTCCCAGTTCTAAAATGCGGCGATCCTTAACTTCTGCAAAGAATTTTTCCGAAAATTTAGTGCGGGGACCAATGGCAACAAAGCGAGTTTCTGGAAACTTGGCCCAAACTGTTTTCGCCGACTTGATAAAGGCTTCAACCCCTTTATATTCGTACTTTTGACCCAGGAATAAGACGATTGGACTATAACCCAGGGAGTATTTATTTCGGAAGCGACTGGCTTCTGGATTTTCAGATAATAAAGGGCCGATTCCTGTGATAAATATTTTCTCTTCCTTAACCCCGAACTTGATTAACGTTTGCTTTTCTACCTGTGTTAAGGCAATTACTGCATCAGCTTGGCGATAAAGATTAATGTACTCTCGATAAAGCCATCCCACCCAGCGAGGATGATGTAATGGGACGAATACAAAGGGAATATTTAACTTTTGTGCCAGTTGCCAGGAGGCATAACTTAGCCCCTCTCTCCCCATCCTGACATTGTGGATAATTGCAGGTTTATCGGCATACTGTTCAAGTTTAGGCAATAAAACCTTAGAAATTTTGGCGATCGCCGTTTTTTTAATCCCATAATATCCAGCTACATAAGGAATCAACGACTTTCGTTCAGCCTGGGTTAAGGTAATTTGCTTAACCTCCACCCCATCAATTTCATATTCCTTAACTTGTTCTGGCGCTTTTAAAGTTGTTCCTAATAACCAATCTGTCCGATTTTCCGTCCAGTGCGTAATGACTCGAACCTGATTAGTTTGAGCGAGGGTAGAGACAATTTTATGGGTATGAAGTTGAGCGCCGCCAATTGCTGGAGGATAGGCTGTAAT
>NZ_JAFLQW010000356.1 GCF_017313335.1 Phormidium pseudopriestleyi FRX01
CCGTGGGGATATGAGCCGACCGTGTTAAAATAGTAAAAGCGAGTAAGAATAATCATCTGCGTGATTATTGTATTCTAGTCTTCGGTGAAATTCCGGCACAGTAAGTCACTACTGCCTTGATCCGCCAGCCTATATAACTGGCAAGCAATATCAGAATGCAAAGCGTACCTATCTGGCTTAGTGGTGAACTCCGAAAGCAAGGACAATAAAGAAGTAAGCCAAATTGCATCATCTCTTTTCTTTTAGGGATAGTTGTTTTGATGGTCTAGAGGGATACTTGAATGTCCCGCTGTCGCCCTTTGGGGTAGGCAGGAATCCCCCGGCTTTAGACGTGGTACGGTTCAATCATGCTCCCTAAATCTGTAGGGGCGATTCGCGAATCGCCTCTACATTTAGGGTTTGCTCGGAAAATATGCGTAAGTCCTGGTTGAGTTGAAAATATAGCCTTGGACAGGCCGGTCAGGTCCAGATAAAATGTGGAGCTAGTCCGTGGGAGTATCGAGAGCAAGCTAGATGTCTGGACCTGATGAGTCCACCGAACCGCTATAGGTTGCTGATCACCATCATAGCGATCGCAAATATCGCAAGGCTTCGTCACGAGTGAAACTATCCCCCGGCTTAACACTGCGGTTCGCTTGCTGAATGAAGCGAAGCACATACAGATCATAATAAAGACTTTCTACCACAGCACCGACCTGTTGCAAATCATCATCCGGAAGTAACTCTACCTCTTCATAAAGTTGCACAAGCAAACTTCTAACTCTTTTTTTGAGCTGTTTCATGGAGACCTCTACAGTTTGAGTCAGCAATTTTTGTCTGTGTAGTGGACTAGGATAAATTTCCAGCAGACTGATCAATCCGATTAATTCAACGGGGGTAACGTCAAGTCTTCCACCGGACGAATAATCGGGTCCGTGGGTTGTTGTTCTCCTTGTCCTAGGAAAATAGCACGCAGGGCTTGTTCAAGGGTTTCTGCCATCACGATGCGGTTCTCATAGGCGACAATTACCCGGGCTAAAATGGGCAAACTATTTTGTTCGGCCTCAATATAAAGTGGTTCGACATAAAGCAGCGATCGCTCAATGGGAATCACCAACAAATTCCCCTGAATGGCCCGAGACCCTTGGCGGTTCCACAGAGAAATCTGCTGAGAAATCACCGGATCTTGGTTAATTCTGGCTTCAATTTGCTCGGGACCATAAACCAACTGTTGTTTCGGGAACTGGTACAGTAGTAAATTCCCATAATGAATCCCATCCGATCGCCCTCCCATCCAACCAACCAAATTGTTGCGACCCATCGGCGTAAACAGGTGCAACAAAATAAATTCTTCGGAGACTTCCGTGGGCAATTTCATAATCAGATAATAAGGCTCGACGATTTGCTGTTCGGTGCCATAAATCTCATTCGGCACCCGCCATTGGTCTTCCCGATTATAAAAAACCGTCGGATCGGTCATGTGGTACGTCAGCAGCCGTTCCGATTGCACCTCAAAAAAATCCAGGGGATAGCGGATATGGGTGCGCAGGGTCACCGGCATGGCATCGAGGGGTTGGAGCAAGTTGGGGAAAATTTCTTGCCAACTCTGAACCAGAGGGTCCGATGGGTCGGACATGTAAAGTTTAACCTTCCCATTGTAAGCATCCACGACAACTTTTACTGAGTTGCGGATGTAGTTAAATTCCTGAGAAGTCGGTTCAGAATAGGGATAGTGGTCGCTGATGGTATAGGCGTCAATCATCCAGTAGAGATAATTATCATCCTCTGGAAAGGGTTGTTCCACTGGGTTGTTTCCCGGCTGATATAAGCGGGTATTGGCAACCACCAGATACGGGTCACTATCAAATTCCAAAAACGGGGCGATCGCCCGAATCCGGTCCTTAATATTCCGCCGAAATAAAACTTTCGTCTCCGGGTTAAAATTGTCCGTGAACAACATCTGCCAGTTGTTCAGGTATTTGGCAAAAATGAAGCGACGCCACCAAGAACCAATCGAAACGCCTCCAGTTCCTTCATAAGCATTATAAACATTCTCATCGCCCTGGGGATAATCGAACTCCGGGACATTACTCGGTGCCATCACCTCCGTATCAGTCAGTTCCCCATAGTAAATCCGGGGATGTCCGATAGGAATGCTGGCGCGAATCAGTTCATTTGCGGTGCCTAATATGCCATCATTGACCGTTTCACTCACGGTTTGGCGTTCCATGCCAATATCGCGAACGAAGTAGTCCGGCAATCCCCCTGGACCCACAGTATTCACAGGACTCAAGGTAAACCCATAACCGTGGGTATAAACTAAGTGTTCATTGACCCAAGTTTGAGCTTCTGTGGGAACGGCGCTATAGTCTAGTTCTCGGGCCGAGATCAGGACCTGTTGCTTTTCCGTGATTAATTCCTCGGATTCTGGGTCGGTTTTTTTGAGGGTATAGCGGTCGATATCAGCATCGGGAAATTTATAGTACAGCCGAATTTGCTGGAGTTGGCGATTGGTTTGTAGGAGGGGGCGAGTATCCCAGAGGCGGATATTATTAATGGTCAGGTCATTGGCGAGGATATCCTCAAAGGTTAGGGAATTTTCCGGGTTAAAGAGTTGGACATCAATGCCATCGAGGTCGAACCCCTGGCGGGTGAAGGCGATACTGCGCTCGATGTAGGGACGCTCTCGTTCAATTTCGTTGGGTTGGACAATCAAGCGTTGCACCGCAAAAGGCACGACGGATCCGGCGATCGCCACTATTGCTACATAGAGTCCCAAGGACTGTTTGAGCTGTTTAAAGTTCTGTTGTTCGGGTTGGCGAAGGGTCAGATAGAGCAAGAAAATGGCGACTGCCGCAGATAATAGGGTTAGGCCCCCATAGCTCCAGACCTCTACATTGGCTTGGGTATAGCCTGCACCATAAATTACATCTTTACTGGAATAGAGCAATTCATAGCGCAATAGCCAATAGCGCAAGGCGATCGCCCCCATGAGTGCTGCACCCAATCCATAAAGGTGACACAATTGCCCATCAGAAAATCCGGGAAACTTCCCTTCGCTGATACTATTTCCCGAGACTAAATAAAGGACAGTGACTGCGGCGAAGAGGAAACAAAGCACTCCCAGTAGCCAAAATTCTAGGAGTTCCCAAATGGGTAAATTAAAGATATAAAAGCTAATATCTCGGTTAAAAACGGGCTCGGTAATATTAAAGGCTTTCGGGTGGAAAAAAACCAGAACTTTTGCCCATTGACCCGAGAGGACTAGGCCGAAGAACAGGCTTAAGGCAACGGCGATCGCATAGAGTAAGCGAGGTTGCAGAACGATCGCCACAGTAAACAGCAACAACAGGGCAATTTGCCACCAGTCTGTGGTCATTTGCTGTAACATTTCCTGGCTGGATTTGAGTCCAAATCCCAGGGGGACTGACGGAGAATTTAAGAGTAACCAAGAACCGGGATGCCAATAATCCACCACAACCTGAGCGTAGTACACCAGAAGGGTGGAGATGCCTAGGGACAGGAGGATGACTAAGGCTAACAGGGATTCTAAGTTGAGGGCGGTATAGGGATTGGGGGAAGGAATTTGAGGGGCGATGGGATAGCCAATATTGCGTTTCCAGCGATCGCGTCCTCCCGGGGGTTCCGTCAGTCCCCGCCTGGGTAGATCTAGTTTGCCGTATTTCAGATGGTTGGCCAGAAATAGATTGCCTCCGGTTAAGGCGGCGGTAATTCCCAGTCCTAGGGCCAGCAGCACTAAGCGGGTGAGTAGGCGGACCCAAAAGACTCGTTCGTAGCCCACTTCGTCAAACCAGAAACTTTCGGCACTCAAAAAAGCAAAAAGTTCTATCCCCATCCATAAGGCTAATCCAGCCACGATCCATTTAAAGGCTTGTTTTCCTAACCCTTTAAGCATGAATTTTAAAGTTTAGAGTTTAGATCTACCTGTCATTGTAGAGTCATCAGTCAGGGAATGGCGATCGCTCCCACTCCTCATACCCTTAATTTGCATAATTTTTAAACGACTCGTCTCATGGCTTTACCATGACTCTCCTCGGATCATGGCTCTGCCGTGATCCGCACTCTTAGCGGCTTAAGCGCCTAATTAAAACAAAACCCCAACTCCCTTCTTTACCCTAGCCCTGTCAAGGTGGTAAATTTAATGACGCTCAATCGTAGTTTCATGTAGGGTTTTGGTCTGATCACCCTCTGATCTGATGTAGGGGTTTGGTCTGATCACCCTCTGATCTGATGTAGGGGTTTGGTCTCCAAACCCTCTTGAGGCTACTTCTTTACCCCTGGAAATTCTGAACTCCCCAGAATAGTTCTAATAAAATCTATATGCAAATTAAATGAATTAATCCAATTGGACCGAGAAAGAGCATCGGTATAGAATCAGATTCCAGGGACAAGAAACCGGGGTTTTGGCCCAAATTTTGATGCAGAGCAACCAGAAATTTAGGCGAAAACCCCGGTCTCTTCCCCTAACTGTACCCCTGGACTAGCTGTACTGTTCGCCCGATCGCGTTTCTGTTTCCAGATTAAACAGCAATCGTAGAGTTTCCATCGCTTGACGCCTCGCCTCAATATCTTGCTGTGCCCGCAGTTGGACCATTGGGTCATGCAAGATTTTATTAACAATTCCTCGGGTGAGTGCCTCGATTACTTCCTGATGTTTTTCGGCAAATTCCGACCCTAAACGAGACAGAGCTTTTTCCAGTTCCTGTTCGCGAATGGTTTCGATTTTATCCCGTAAACAGCTAATCGTTGGCACCGTTTCCAAACTGCGCCACCAAACATCAAACGCTTCAACTTCTTCTTCCAGTAATCCCTCAGCTTCCATTGCCATTTGACGACGGCTTTCTTGGTTTTGAGCGACAACTGCTTTTAAGTCATCCACATTAAACGAATGGACATTCGAGAGGGTATTGACATCAGAATCCACATTACGCGGCACCGAAATATCAATCAGCATCATCGAGCCAGTGGGTTTTAAAACCGCTTCGAGTTTAGACCGATTTAAGATAGGTTCAGTAGAAGAGGTACTTGTAAAAACAATATCTGTTTCAGCAATTACGCTCATCATATCTGATATCAAATGCAGTTTTAAGTCCGCATCCGGGAAGTTTTTAGCCAATTCTTCGGCGCGACGTAACGTGCGATTGAGAATGGTGATTTGGCGAGCACCTTTTGAGAGTAAATGTTGGACTAAAAGTTTTGACATTTTCCCGGCGCCGAGAATGGCAATGCGATAGGGTGAGAGGTCCTGGACCTTAATTTGGGCCAGTTCCACCGCAGCGGAACTGATAGAAACTGCACCAGTGCCGATGTTTGTTTCCGTGCGAACTCGTTTGCCTGCGGTAATGGCTTGTTTGAGGAGACGATTGAGAATGCGTCCGACCCCATTATGTTGCTGACCGAGTTTGTGAGTATTTTTAACCTGGGCTAAAATTTGGCCTTCTCCAAGGACCAAGCTATCCAAACCGGCGGAAACCCGCATCAGATGCATGACGGCATCTTCTTGTAACAAGATAAACAGATGTTGTCGTAACTTATGAATGTTTAATTGGCCGCGTTCCGAGAGAAATTGGATGGCTTCACGAACGCCGGAGTCGGTTTCACCCGTTACGATATAAATTTCTAAGCGGTTACAAGTGCTGAGAATCGCGACTTCTCGAATATTAGGATAGCTACATAAATGAGCGATCGCCTCTTTAATCTCGGGTTCGGGAATACTCAGCTTTTCTCTAATTTCTACGGGTGCTGTCTTATGGCTAAGACCTACGACTGCAATATTCATCTTTTCTCCCTGGATTTTTTAGTCGTTTACCGAGAATCGGCGTAAAGCCCCCGGATTTATCCGTGGGGATATGAGCCGACCGTGTTAAAATAGTAAAAGCGAGTAAGAATAATCATCTGCGTGATTATTGTATTCACGTCTCGGTGAAATTCCGGCACAGTAAGTCACTACTGCCTTGATCCGCCAGCCTATACAACTGACAAGCAATATCAGAATGCAAAGCGTACCTATCTGGCTTAGTGGTGAACTCCGAAAGCAAGGACAATAAAGAAGTAAGCCAAATTGCATCATCTCTTTTCTTTTAGGGATAGTTGTTTTGATGGTCTAGAGTGATACTTGAATGTCCCGCTGTCGCCCTTTGGGGTAGGCAGGAATCCCCCGGCTTTAGACGTGGGGAGGTTCAAAATCTAAAAATCTAAAGGCGCTGCTCATTCAAAAACGGCGAGAAAGCCTTTAAAATGGAGCGTCGATTTGAGGAGTATGCAGCTAGGAGGGCGTTATTCCTGAGCCACTAACCCTGACCGTTAGCCTAAGAGGCACGCGCGAAGTCGGGAACGATTACCAACTCTTCCGTCTCACTGGCTTACTCGATGCCTTTTCGGAAGCGACCTTTCGGAAGGCGATCAGTCAGTGTATTGACGAGGGTCCCACTAACATTATTTTGGATTTATCCAAAATAGATTTTGTTGACAGTTCTGGTTTAGGTGCGCTGGTGCAACTGGTAAAAAAAGCTCAAACTGCTGAAGGTACCTTGCAAATTGTCAGCAATCCCCGGGTGACCCAAACGGTAAAACTGGTTCGATTAGAGCAGTTTCTCTCTTTGCAGCCATCGCTGGACGCTGCCCTAGAAAATATCAAATCCACTTGAGTGTTTCACGCTCTAAATGGCTATCCAGTTCAATTTTTGATACTGGATAGCTTGTTTATTGGGGAGGATGTTCGGTGTCACGACTTCAGTCGTTTCTTCATCTTCGTAGTAACCTCTGATATCGTGTCATGGCTGAATCCGTGACACTCACCATGAGCGGCTTAATCGCCTGTTTAGGAACTGGAGGAACCGGACATGGGTGCGTTACTTGGCTGAAGCCAAGTAACGAGGAAACGACTGAAGTCGTGTCAACGAACATCTCCCCTATCCTCCCCATCTGCCCCATCTGCCCCATCCGATGAGAACCCGATCTCGAAATGTTATAATCCCCATATCTCTTTGATCGGCTGACCGCCCCCTCCTCATCCGGGCACTAGAATGTGAGGCGAGGGAGTGACCCGGGTCAAATTTTCCCAATCAAGAATTCAGAACATAAAATGGTAACCCAGTTAATCCAGTTAGGGGATTTGGACGTGGGATCGGTAATCATTAACTCAAGTGGTTTGGTGCGGGCAGTATGACAGCAACCCCAGAAGCAACAAGCCCAGAAGCTAATCTAGTCGCTGAGGTCCCCCCCGGTGCTCCGGCGCTCGATCTCCAGGAGTGCTTGTCCCTGATGCTCCCGGTCAAAAAATTATCCGCCCCGGAAATTCAACAGCTATCACCCATCGCCCTAGCCTATCTCGGAGATGCGGTGTACGAACTGTTTATCCGCGCCTGGTATTTACGACCACCCAAACGCCAGAAAATCTATCATAATTGTGTGGTGTCGCAAGTGCGAGCTGAGAGCCAAGCGAGGATACTGCGATCGCTCGAACCCTTCCTAACCAGTACCGAACTTGAGATTCTCAAACGCGGGCGCAATGCTGCCACCGGAGGGCCAAAACGAGTCGATGCCGCCATTTATCAACAGGCAACGAGCTTGGAAAGCCTGATGGGATATTTATACCTCACCGATCCCAACCGCTTGATTTTCCTATTCACGCAATTAACCCTAGAACCCATCGAAAGTGGTGGCTCTACTGAACTATAAACCCAGTTCCACCCCTGAACATCCTGCCGATTCCCACTCTTGAGCTTTCCCCTGTGGGAAAAAGACTCAACACCACATCGGGATGAAGCCATCTACCCCCCAATCATAATTGTCATGCCTGGTAAACCCGAAAAATTGAAGCCATCAGTCCGATCCAAGCGAGAATCTTATCCAAAAAAAGACAGTGGACAGGGATCGTCCTACCCGAAAAAAAATCATGGACAGGGATCGTCCTATCCGAAAAAGGACGGGAAAAGTCGCCAATCCTTTCCCTCTAGTTCTGCCCAAGTCGCCCTCGACTCAGACACAGACCTCAAAGATATGATCTACGGTCGCCATACGGTCTTGAGTGCCTTAGAGGGAGAGCGCCAATTGCATCGGATTTGGATTACCGCTCAATTGCGATATGATCCCCGCTTTCATACTGCTCTTTCCACCGCCAAAGCCACAGGAACCGTCATTGATGAAGTTGATTACCGACGCCTGGATCTGCTGACCCACGGAGAAAATCACCAAGGGGTTGCGGCACAGGTTTCTCCCTATACCTATTGGGAACTCCCGGATTTAATTGCCAGTGCCTTAAAGGTATCCGATCGCCCGGTCCTCCTCGTCGGCGATGGAATTAACGACCCTCACAATTTAGGCGCAATGATTCGTACTGCTGAGGCGATCGGCGCTCAGGGGCTGGTAATCCCGCAAAGACGAGCCGTTGGGATCACCTCAACGGTGATGAAAGTTGCTGCTGGGGCATTAGAATTTTTTCCGGTTGCCCGGGTGATCAATCTCAGTCGCGCACTGGAACAGTTAAAGGAAGCGGGTTTTTGGATTTATGGAACTGCCGCCAACGCACCCTCAGCCGTCAGCAGCATCGAATTTAGCCGACCCACGGTTTTGGTCGTGGGATCCGAAGGGGAAGGTTTGAATTTGTTGACACAACGTCACTGTGATGAATTAATTTCTATCCCCCTCCAAGGCAAGATCCCCAGCCTGAATGTCTCTGTGGCAACGGGAATGGCGCTTTACGAGATTTTTCGTCAGCGATGGACCCAGCGTCCGAATATGGGAAATCTGAAGAAACATACGGTTGAAAAAATACATTCTAGGGAGTATAAAGAAATGTAAATAAACCCATCTGACTGAACCAAGACTTAATAGCACCTCGTCGTCATACAACGGTAAATAAGGGAATGATATGAAGGAATTGAAAGAAATCTTGATTAGCTTGCTGAACCTTTTAGGCCGGGCCTGGTGGATAGAGATTGCCACAGACAATCCTCGGTGTACTTACTACTTTGGACCATTCCTGAGTAAACCGGAAGCCGAAACCGCTAAAAACGGATATATAGAAGACCTGGAACAAGAAAGTGCTCAAGGCATCTGCTTTAAGGTCAAACGCTGCAAACCCAGCGACCTCACGGTTTATGAGGAGCCGGGGGAGATGAGTAGTCGGGGAAAATCCCCGGCATATAGCGGTTAATTTGAACTGGAAGGCTGCCTAATTATTGGGAAGAAAACTCCGATGGTGCAAGCAATTGGGGATGGAGATCAATCCAGCGATCAATGTCCCCGAGGACTTGCGCCGGGATTTCCCAAGGAAATAGGTGAGCGGTATTGGGGTAGCAAATGAACTCAGAATTTTTGAGGTGATCAGCGGTTTCCCGGCTCGAATCTGCGGTAATGTGGCGGTCCGCTTCCCCCGCCATTACTAAGGAGGGACAAGTGATCTGTTCTAGGCCAGAGAGTCGGTTGTAGCCCGCTCTGAGGGCGGCATTGAGTGCATTACGGGCCGGAAGGCTCGTTTGCAGATAAGCAGACATCCCGCGAGAGGCTAGATATTGATACGCCACGGGAGTATGTTGCTGAATCAGGTAACGATAGAGCGATCGCCGGCCCAAAGTGTCGATATTCCATTGCCAACTCGGGACGACTCGATTAATAATCGACGAGACTCCGGTAAATGCTAAATCCTGCCAACTAATCGGGGGATGGGAACTTCGGGGACGGGCGGCAGAAGCGACTAACATCAACCCCGTAACGCGATCGGGGTGTCGTAACGCCAGTTCCATTGCCAAAATCCCTCCCAGGGACCAACCCAAGAGTAAAAAGCGATCGACTTTCAAGCGATCGAGCAAGGCTTCTATGTCCCTAAGATGGTCCGTCATTTGAAAGCTGCCTCGGGTCCGGCTATTACCATACCCGCGCAAATCTGGGGCAATGGTTTGGAATCTTTGGCTCAAATGGTCTGTAAAGACAGACATGGAAGCCCCATGACCCGGATGGCCATGCAAACAGAGAATCGGAAAGCCGGATCCCCGAGTAATCACACTTAAGTGATGAGGGGAATAAGTGAGGGTTGGAGAGGATGCCATGTCGAATTGCTAATGTTAGAGGTTTTCCTTTTCATAGTTGACCACTGCGGAAGAGATATTCCGAGATTTCAGAAATAAACTGACGAATGGTCGGTTCGCTATAGGCACCATCGTCAATAACGGTAATAATGTAAGTCTCGCCGAAGAGGTTCATGGCTAAGGTGGTGCCGAGGACGCGAGAGGTTTGCCCTGTTTTTTCACCTAACCAGTGACCGAACCCCCCTTCTAACCCAGCAAACCCGAGTTCATGGTCATATTGCCGTTCTAGGGAACGAATCAGAATTTCATCTCCGAGATGTTCTCGGTTATAGATTTGAATCATCATCTGAGTCAGATCGTCGCTGGTGGTGGTGTTGCTGCCGATCGCCACATTCTGAGGATAAATGCGATCGCCCACAAATTTAGAATAAACCCGCGTCTGGGTGAAACCCCGTTCTTCTAACACTTGATTAATGTAATCCCACCCCAAATAATCAATAATTTGATTGGGGCCAATATTACTACTCTGACCGATCGTGGCATTTAAAAGAGTTTGAATGGGATATTTTTCACCCACCCGAAGTTCAGAGGCATCCTCGGTATAGTTTGCCGAATCGACATAAATCGGGGTATCAAACCGGAGTTTTTCCGAGGTGACTTTGTTCATTAAAGCCACGGCGATCGGGACTTTCATCAAACTGGCGGCATCTCGCGCCGGTTCATTTCCTCGCAACCGACGACAGATGTTGGTGGTGAGGTGACAGATGGTGATTTTGACTTGGGAAGAAAGGCCACTGCGTTCGGCAATGGGAATTAAAAATTGGGATTGTGCCACTTCCAGACGGTAAGAAACGGCCTCTAAATTGGCTTGATATTCGGCGATTTTTTCAACAGCGCGATCGCCATAGTCGGAATCCTCTGGAATTTGATGTAGGTTATCCAGGGCTTTTTCCCAAATGGATTTGAGGGTTTGTAACGTCTCAACGGAGGAGTTGCCAGCCCCCCCCAACTCTGATGCTTGAACACCGTAGCTGAGTGCCTCTTCCCAGTAGGGTTTGCCATTGAGTTGTTTTGCCAGATTTCGTTCTACCGTTTCCATCCGCGCCAACAGGGTATCGTATCGTTGCAACAACGGCGCAAACTCGGAAGGGTACGACCATGCATCAGTAGAGTCAGGCATCGAGTCAGCACAGTTTGGATTAGAACCCGAGGGATTTTCCCCTGCTGTGGGGCGATCGCCAACGGTGCCGGTCCCGGAGTCCGTCTCCATTGCAGTGGGAGAACAAGTCAGCGGAGGGGCTTGCGCTTGGGGTTGGGGCATCCACCACATCCCCGCCGCCAGTAGACTCACAGAACTTGTCAGTGCGATCGCAATCCGTTTTTTACCTCTGTGCATATTGCACACCCTGCCTCACCAAATAAAAACCATCAATGTTCGTTATTTTACTGAATCCTGCACCAACAAACCGAAAACAATTCATCTCTAAGAGTTTTGCGGAATCCACCCCGAACCCCTTGTAGCAGGATAGCTCTCATTCAGTTATCGGAAAAACTGCTCCAACAAACAAACCACAAAAAACTCCAGAGAAATTCTTACCCCTTCTTATAACAGAATTCTCTTCCTCAACAGGAATTAAGCTTTCAACCTAGTTTTACAAAAGAGGGATAGTGCCCATTTTTTTTATGGAAATCCCTAAGTGTATTTACTCAGCATCCGTCAAATAGCTGATTTCTCTTGAGTCATTTGGCTGATGTGAAAATCAAAGGACCGGGTAGACAATAAATGGTTAAGTGATTTCACTTATTCGAGCCTGATGTTAAAAAAGTTCAGGGGAGGATTGGTTTACTGAGTCACCGGCTTGCGGGTAAAAAACCCGGAGAAAAAGAGCGGTCAGTATGGGAAGCATCTGGCAAAGGATTCACTTTAAAAAAAGGAATCGGGAAACAAAAAAAATCTATCCCTGGATGGATGTTACAAATGAAAAACCTCAAAACATAGAGCATCGCTGGTCCCCATTGAGGGGGGATATAACAGATGAGGTGATTGATAGGATTGAGTCTCACCAAGTCCGGCGCAGCAATCGAGGGCAAACTAAAACCCGAAAATTTTTGACAATTGAGGGCGGCTGGTATCAATGCCGCAGTATCTAATCGAAATTGATAAGAATTTCGTAGAAAGATGCGCTTTTTTCTATTTTATGGTAAAGGAAGAAAAATCTTGGAATTAGTTCCCAAAGGCTCATAAGAGGTCGTTTGGGTACTCTAGGGATCAGAAAGCCTACAGGTTTAAGCAAAAGCAATCCTCCTCCCAAAACTGGAGGTTAATATCCCTGATTGCTCTTACCCATGATGGGTTAAACCCCACATCTAAAAATGACCAACTTGACATATAGTGACGAAAGTTAGCAAATTTTTATCAAAACTTGTTAACTCGCTGTACTATAGCAACTTAAAGGTTTTATTCCAGATTTCAGCGAGGTTGAAGTCCGGATATAAAGCAATTTTTTAAGTGCGAAAATTGCCCCTGTTTTATAGATTAATGAAATCAGAAGAGTTTCGGATCAGCTAATGCTAACAGTTAATTTTGCACATTTCCGATTGAATCTGGCCCCGTTTTTGCTGCCCATTCAGATATATTTTGCTCCTGGACTACCTGCGCCGAATGTTCAAGCCATGTTAGTCCCTGTGACTAGACCCTATCAGGAGCGTCCAACCACACAGGCGAATTCCGACTGTAAGGAGAACGATCAGAAAGAATGCGATCATCATCGGGGCAGTCGGGAAGAGCGTTCGGAACGCTAGTTTTTTAAGTTGTCCGGCTGACTCTGTTGGGCGGGTCACAAAATGCGGCCCGCCAGTCCACCTCGGACAAGTGAGATTCAACCCCGAACAATCTGCTCGATTTTCTGCGCTTGCACCGGCAAGGCAGCCGTAAAGACTTCCCGACCCTCTTGGGTGACCATGATATCATCCTCGATGCGGATGCCTCGGACATCGTGAAACTGGGCTAATTTATCCCAGTTGACGACGCCATCATATTGATCACGCCGTTGGGGGTCGTTTAAAATAGCGGGAACTTGATAAAATCCGGGTTCAATGGTGACTAACATTCCCGGTTGTAAGGTCCGGTTCAGACGCAGGTAACATAATCCAAAGCGATCGCTGCGATCGCGACCCTCCTGATATCCCGCAATATCTCCCAAATCTTCCATATCATGAACATCCAATCCCAGGAGATGTCCGACACCATGCGGAAAAAATAAGGCATGGGCGTCCATTTCCACCAAATCCTCGGGATTGCCACGCAGAATTCCTAAATCTACCAATCCTTGGGCGATCGCCACTGCTGCTACCCGATGAATATCCGCATATTCAACTCCAGGACCCACCTGCTCAATGCAGCAGTCATGGGCCGCCAAAACCACATCGTAGATATCCCGTTGGGTGGGGGAAAACTGCCCAGAAACCGGCCAGGTGCGGGTGACATCTGCTGCCCAACCTGTAGCGGTTTCTGCACCCACATCCACTAATAGCAAGTCTCCCGGCTGCAACAGGTTATGGTAATGCTGATTGTGCAAAACTTGGCCTTCAACCGTGACAATACTGTTATAAGCACAGGTAAAATTTTGGGCGATGATTGCCCCTTCCATTGCACCCCGGACCATTGCTTCGGTTTGAGCGCGTCGAGTGGACATCATTCCCACCAGATGAGCTTGGACGGTACAGGCAGCCGCTTGTAAGAGTTCATGAATGGCGGATTCATCGTGGATTAGGCGTAATTGAGCGATCGCCCGGGCCAATTCCCGATCGCGAGCAACCGTGGGGTTCCCGTGATCCGAAAACAATCCCACCGGGCGATCGAGGACATCCACCTGTTCCATCCGCGTCTTCAAATCTGTTGCAGCAACAGTAGCGGCATTTTGGCTACGAGATTTTAACTCGGAAAGGGGAAATGCCTCATCTGCGGCGATCGCCTCGGCAACCTGCGATCGCTTCGGCATTTCTCCATGCCAGAGGGTACTGCCTGGGTGGGGATCGTCCATAAACAGTTCCAATCTGCCCCCTTCCAGACGAATTGCTGCATTTTCGAGGGAGACTCCGGCAAAATATAAGAAATGACTGCTGGGGCGAAAGGGATAGACATTCGCCGGAAAATTGCGGGAACAGGGACTTCCCGACCACAAAATCACGGGAAAAGCGGTCTCTTGGGCCAGCTTTTGGCGGCGCTGATGTAGGGAAGTTGCAGGAGTGGACATTTGCATAATGGATAATTTAACGTTGCGATCAATTTGGGTTTGATCAACCATCATAGGGAGTAAACAGTCTTCATCTAATTAAACCCATGAACGCATCTAAATCGGGGCAAGTGCGCCCTTTAAAACCGAGTCACTGGCCGATCGCCCAATTACCTGGGGTTAGTTCCACGGACCAAAATCTACTGGAAAGTTGCGGGATTACCACCACTCGGGAACTGCTGCGCCGGGGGAAAGCATCTGAGCAACGGCAGGCGATCGCCACTGAGTTAGGAATTCATATTCAATATCTGAATAAATGGGTCGCAATGGCAGAACTGGCCTCAATTCCAACTGTCGGATGTGAATATTGTGGGTTATTGCTGCACGCCGGGATTGCTTCGATCGCCCAACTGGCGGACTTACCCATCCACCGATTGCACCAACAACTTTTGAGGGTCCAAGTGGCCCATCTCCAACGCCGGGACCTCTGTCCCCCGGTGGATGAAGTGACGCGATGGATTCAACAGGCGCGGACCCTTACCAAGAGATGAACGAGGGAGAATTACTCCTTCTGGGGTTGCGCTAAGACCCCATGTAGGAAAATATCCGCCAATCCTTCCGCCATTTCCTTCATAGCTTTTGGGGAGGAATCGTTTTCCAGGAGGGTTTGCTGACTGAAACCTGCTACGGCAAACATTCCCAGAAACACATGAGCAACGAGGCGAGGATTCATGGGACGATAAATACCGCGTTCCATTGCGGTTTCAAAGAATGCCTCAGCGACATCGGTCATTTTGGAAATTACTTCTGCCTGGATGCGATCGCGTAACTCCGGGTGAAACTGAGCCTCCAGGAAGCAAACCCGCATCAAATCCGCATTCTTGTGAATATTCAACATCCGCCGCCGCATCACTTGCGCCACTGCCTGATAACTGCCCATTTCACTCAGTTCCGTGAGCAGATCCGTGAGGATTTCAATCCATCCCTGAGTGGCTAACTCCACCAAAATTGCTTTTTTATTGGCAAAATGACGGAAGAGGGTTCCTTCAGCTACACTGGCAGCTTGAGCAAGGTCCCTTGTCGTGGTTCCGTTGTAACCCTTTTGGGCAAATAACCGCTGCGCCGCATTTAAAATCCGAGTGCGCGTATCAGTTTCAGCAGGTTGGGAGCGAGTAAATATATTCATGGTTAATAGAAAATAGTGCTGTGGGAAATCACATCAATAGCGTTTTTTCTAACCCCTTCAGGACTCAATGAACCCGAATCAAACAGAGGAATAACCGCCCTTGCATCACTTAAAATGGCTGACGCTCAATCGAGGGGTTACCCTCAGACTGATGAATCCAAATCACCGATTTTTTTTATTGTCTATGTCAATCTCTAGGTTTCGGATGGCGATCGCAAAATGGGGAAAACCCCAATGGACTGGGAAATGGTCACACTCCCGACACTTCATGATTGCCCTTTTGGTCACGCTTCTGCTATGGTCCGGGATTTCATTAAACCCGGCACTGGGTCGAGAACAAGTTTCCCCCGCTACAACTCAGTCAATCCAGCCTTACTTAGACCGGGTTGCCGAGAAAATTAGCGAGTTTACCCTCGATAATGGACTCAAGTTTATCGTTTTAGAACGACATACCGCCCCGGTTATTTCATTTCTAACATACGCCGATGTCGGGGGTACTAACGAACCGGAAGGCAAAACCGGGGTTGCCCACTTTTTAGAGCATTTAGCCTTTAAAGGGACTCAGCGAATTGGGACCCGAAACTATCCAGCCGAAAAAGAGCTACTCGAAAAACTCGATCGCCTTGACGCTCAAATTAGAAGCGCCACTACTGCTGGAAAAACTGCCGAAGCTGAACGGTTACAAGCCGAATTTGAGAAAACCGAGGCGGCTGCCGGTGAGTTGGTGGTCCAGAACGAATTGGGTCAAATTGTTGAACAATCCGGAGGCGTTGGACTCAATGCTACCACGTCTGCTGATGCCACTCGCTATTTCTACAGCTTTCCTTCCAATAAGTTAGAACTCTGGATGTCTCTGGAGTCTGAGCGTTTCCTGGAACCCGTCTTTCGCGAATTTTATCGGGAAAAGCAGGTGATTCTCGAAGAGAGAAGAATGCGGACGGATAACTCCCCCATTGGCAAAATGATTGAGGAATTTCTGCAAACTGCCTTTGTGGAGCATCCCTATCGCCAACCTGTGATTGGCTATCCCGAGGATTTAGTCAATCTCCGGCGTGAAGATGTCCAGGAGTTTTTTGAGACTTATTACGTTCCCAATAATTTGACCATCGCTGTTGTTGGAGATGTGGACCCGGAGAATGTGCGACGACTGGCAGAGATTTATTTTGGTCGTTACAGCGCTGGACCCACTCCCCCAGAGGTGACTTTAGTTGAACCTCCTCAGACTGAACCGAGACAGGTTGTAGTCCGCTTCCCCTCTGAACCTTGGTATCTGGAAGGATATCACCGTCCCGGTATCAATCATCCAGATAATGTGGTTTATGAATTGATGGCTCAAATCCTCAGTTCTGGTCGGACTTCTCGTCTCTATAAATCTCTCGTAGAACAGCAACAAGTGGCCCTTACTGCCCAGGGTCTGAATGGATTTCCCGGACAAAAGTATGCCAATTTGATGCTATTTTATGGCCTGACTGCTCCGGGTCATACAGTAGAAGAAGTCGCCGCTGGATTGCAAGAGCAAATCAATCGGCTGACAGTGGAGGAGGTCTCTCTTGAGGAGTTAGAGCGGGTGAAAACTCAAGCCAGAGCGGGTGTGTTGCGATCGCTGGCTTCTAATCAAGGTATGGCTAGTTTGTTGGTGGAATATCAAATTAAAACCGGCGATTGGCGCAATTTATTTCAAGAATTAGAGCAAATTGCTGCGGTGACGCCGAAAGATATTCTGCGCGTCTCTCGTGACACATTCCGTCCTGAAAATCGGAC
>NZ_JAFLQW010000116.1 GCF_017313335.1 Phormidium pseudopriestleyi FRX01
CCCGAGGAAAATTTGCTGATCGCTACCGCCGAGAATTTGGTCATGGGTGGAGAGAATTTCTACCTCACCATTGGGGAGAATTCTGCCTTGGACACTGGGCGATCGCTTGTCTTTTCCTTCGATATAGGATTCCACAATTGCCCCTAATTCAGGAATGCGACTGGAAAAATTGGCCCAAGTTTCCCCCTCTGCTTGAAAGTTCATTGTTTCAAAGCGATCGCAAATCGTATCAACCCGCTGTTCCGGTGCAATTTTATAGAGAGATTTTACCTCTAAAATGGCGTTTCCTTTCCCCGAAAACCCTTCATTCAGTTTGATAGCAATCCGTTTTAAATTGGAGTCTTTTGCTAATAATTCTGCCGTGGCGATTGCCAAATCCTTCACAGTCCAAACGGATAAACTTCCAAGAGGATGGGGAATATTACACTCCCCAAAGATTTGCCGAGAACCGCTTTTCGTTCCCCACTCTAATAATTCTGGATTTAATGCCAGTAAGGGAATGTCTAACTGGACCGATAAATCTCGTTCACTTGCAGTAGAATTAAAACAAATCATGTAAGATTTATCCCGACGCAAAACGTGCCGGATGCGCTCAATCAGACGGGGACGTTCTAAAATTTTTTCGGTTAGGGGTTTAGGGGAAGCATCGTAAGTCGAAAACAGCAACAGGCGATCGCGAGCGTGAGAAAAGGGAATTCCCGGCAGCAATTGCAGGTAATATTCGACAATGGTGGGATGTAAGGGTTGGGATGTCACATAAATCAGGCGAGTGCGAGGGTTTCGCAACCGAATCAGGGAATAGAGATTGCGTTCCTCATAGTGATGTACCCCCTCAATTTTCAACAATTCCCGGCGATCCAGAGACAGGGAGGGAACGACTAAAATATCATGATCCCCCGGATCAAACTCATCGATGGTTTGCCAGCGATCGCGTAATTGATTTTGTAGTTGGCGAAACCTCGCAATGCGATCGCCTTCCAATTCAGTTTGAACATCCATCCACTCAACCCCTTCTTGCGATTATTCCTGCAATTTTAGCCTGATTTCTCCCCTTATTCATTCCTCTAGAGTGAGATTTGATTCAGGGTTCAAGGATGCACGATTCCAATTGAGCAATCACCCGGTAACCCTTGGCATCCCTGCACCCCTCAGAGTCCAAAAATTTTCGCGCCAGGAAATGCCTCATCCTCTACCACTGGCGGAACTAAAAATACACCTCCTGCACGCACAGTAATCAACCGTTCCATTCCCGGCAATTGCTCCTTGTCCCCACCTCCAAAATTCACCCCACCTAACCAAGTAGGTTGCGTCAACATCCGCAATAATCGTTCTGGAGTATCCTGAAAACTCACAAAGTTTAAACCTGCTCTAAAACCGGGAGTGCGATCTATCGCCTCCAAAAATTCATATCCTTGACGGAACACCCGCAGGGAATTGCGCGAGCCCACATCTTCCGCCTTATTTTGATTGGCGCGATGAGTGTGACTCACATTTAAAGGTGACTCCAACGGCACCCGAGGTAACTCCCGATATTCCTGGTTTTCTGGGGTGGTGACTTCTCGGGTTCCGGTAAAGGGACAACCCGTTTGGACTACCGGAGTGCCATCATTATCAATCGCCTCTAGGGGACATCCCGATACTTTATCTCGTCCGATGATGATTTCTTGTTGCTGGCGAGTGAGTTTGCGCCAGACGGTGAGATCCACCGGTAATCGCAGAAAGGCGAGATAAGTTCCGGCAACTGTCCATTTATCTTCGTCGGAAGTTTGGTCTTCTTTAATGGCGATCGCCTGAATCCGTTCTGAACTTTTCATGTTAGAAATTCCATCATGAAAATCAATCCAGCTTCGCGCATCATCCCGTTGAAAACCCGTATAAAATCGGGTCATTAATAAAGGGAATTCCCCCGTTTCTGGGTCAGTCAAATCCTGTAAGACTTTCCAGGTTTCTACCACTGCCCGATTCACTGCTAGTTCCGTTTGGGCAATAAATTGTAGGGCAATTTCTTCCGTAGCGGGATTAAATTGCACATCATCGGCATAAGATAAACCCGAACCCAAAAGTAACGGACCACCGCCTGTAGGACGAGCGGAACGGAACTGATTTTTTGCCCCTAAATCTAGGGGAAGTGTTCGACCCCCATCGGCAAGTTTAAAGACATTGGGTCCATATCCCACCAAAACTGTTAAATTCCCACTAGGAACCGGAGCACCGGGTATATCCTCAACCTTGCCTTGTTTGAGGTTTTGATACATTGAGTACAGGGTTTGAAATGCCGTGCCAATTTGAGGTGCTGTTAATCCCCTGGCAGCACGAAGAAACATGATTCCAAAACATTGATCCGGTCGAACTCCCGGTGCGTGATAGATGCCTTCTTGAAGTTGTGCAGTCATGGTTAATGTTGCTGAAAGTAAGGGTTAAGAGAAGACGCCCATTTGCCGAGGGCCAACGCGACCGATGTTTTGCGCTGTATCATACTGCTGTTTTAACTGATGAATGCGATCGCAAATCCCCGCGTCTCGACAGCGAATTGGCTCTGAACTCGTCCGGAGAATGACATACTCATCTTCCGCCACTGGAGTCGGTTCTCCCACCACAATAATTGGTCCAATTTCAATCTGTTGTAACAATTGAAAACCCCCAGTGAGGGGTTGAGTATCCGCACCGACTGCTACCACAATTTCATCTAAAAAGGCGGAATCCGCGTCACTCGGACCAAATTCTAACCGTTGATACATATCTTTTTCCCCTCGACTGAAGCGAATCCACTCCTCGGGAACGGGTTCGTCTTGATACCAGAAAGCCCGATGATTAAACGATAAAATATACATTCCCACAGGATTGTCAAATGCCACCGTCTGACCATTCATAGCCGCCCCCTGCGCCCCCATTGCGGCTGCTGGGTCTGCATGACGACAAGCTAACCCTTCTACATTGTATTGTCGAAAAATTTGTTCTCGGATGGCGGATTTTAGCCCAGTATCGGTGCGGACAACGTAGGGTGCGGCTCCAAACATCACGATGTATAATAAATCATCCAATCCATTAATCGGATGGGTCATAAACAGAGCATTGTCTTGATTCAACGCCCCCGTAGGTTGCTCAGGAACCCCGGCAGCGACTAATTCCGCGTTATTGCCATGACCGGCAACCAGTCGAGAAAAGGCGATTTCTCGCTGACGTGGACTGAGTAGAGAGGGGTTGCTGACCCCGTAAAGTGCTTCCCAATTGGGGAGAAATCCCAGGACATTCTCCACCATTGCCCGCACCGCAACGGGATCGAATTTAGCGATACAAGTCCAGTATTCCCGCAGTTCGGTGGTGACTTCAACTCGTTTCGGGCGCATTTTTCCCGTAGAATCTGGTTTCTCAATGATTCGATATTCACAGTATTCATTGTGCAGAATATGCCGCCCTTGGACTCCCCAATCGCACAATTGTTTAGCCGTAGGTTCATCGAGGCAGAATGCGGGTTCGGCAGGGTCGCCAAACCACTTAATTGAGGCGCGGACTGGATTTTTGAGAGAACTGGGGTCGAGGGTGAAAAAGCGATTTTTCCAGTTTCCTAGGCGATCGTAAGCATCTTGAATCGTTTGATTCCACTGTTCGAGGAGATCGCTACTGATGATGGGGTCGGCCCGACCGGGAACGTCATATAACATGATAGATTATACTCCTGATGTTAGGGTAGAGAAAGGAAAGGGGAGACGCCTGCCCCATGGAAGACAGATCTCCTATGGCTTATATAGCGAGTCTAAATCATTCTAACCAGACAATGCAGGAGTGGGAGCATCTTGCTCCCTACTACTATTCGGGAGCAAGATGCTCCCACTCCTTCATAAAAATTGTCCAATTCCTGCAAGACGCGCTATAGACCGATGATTCCATCGTGCAACATTACGGCACCACTGACCATAGACTTCAGATTGTTTAAAGAAAGCGACCTGGCCAAATCCGGCATGACCACAAATTTCGATCAAGGCAGGATAGGGACAGTTGATAAAAGGGCAGAGAACGACTTCCCCTTGTTGGAGTTTGCGTTTGAGTTGATTTTCGCGCATAGAAGCAGGGTTGGCGGTGGGATTGTTTCAATTTTAACGGAAGGGGGATGTAGGGACTTAGGAGGTCGATACCGGATGAAATCAAGGGGAAAAGAAACTGGGTTTCTAGCCCAGATTGATTGTGCTTATGCAGAGATTTGGTGAAGAAACCCGGTTTCTGGCCTTTGTGCCGATGTTTTAGGGGGTAACAAAAGAAATCGCACCCGCTTTGATACGGGTGCGATCGCCTTTATTATCGATGACTGGATTCTGCTACTTCCACTTCAGACTAACCTTACATCAGCAGTAAGCTCTCTTCGGTAATCTGAATTTGAGAGAACACAGTCAGGGAATATTCCGCACTAAAGGTAATCGTGGAAACAATCTGTCCGGACTCCATCGTAGACGAGGAAATTCCTACATCGTCCGTAGTAGTATTGGCACTGAACAAATCAGAAAGATTGCTAATCCCGAAGGTAGCACCAGCAAACTTGAGCACGTCACCTTCTACGGCGTTGAAGTCTAAAATCACATCTTGCTTTTTGGCTTTCTTGCGAGCAGTTTTGCTGCTGTCGCTGTCACCCTCTTCGATATCGTCGAGGAGAACATCAGCATCTAAGATGAAGACATCTGCACCTTTACCACCGACGAGGGTATCTTTACCAGACCCACCATAGAGGGTATCGTCACCTTCGCCGCCACTGAGCAAGTCTTTACCCTTGCCACCCATGAGAATGTCGTTACCGCTGCCACCAATCAGGGTGTCTTTGCCATTGCCACCCATGAGGAGGTTATCTCCGGCAACACCACAGAGGAAGTCATTGCCATTGTCACCCATCAGGGTATCATTACCGCGACCCCCAATAATGGTGTCTTTGCCGTTGCCGCCTTCTAAGTAGTTATTGCCACCCATGAGCAGATCGTCGGCATTGTCACCTTCTACGACATTATCACCTTCATCATGGATGGGTCCGATGTGTTCCCCGTTCATCAACGCTTCAAACACTTTCATGTCAGCAATCAGGAGGTCATTTCCGTTGCCACCAAAGATGGAGTCGTTGCCTGTGCCGCCAATCAGGGTGTCGTGTTGGTTGTTCCCTTCGATGAAGTTATCCCCAGCGATACCAAAGATCATGTCTTTGCGGTTACCACCGATGAGGGAATCGTTGCCTGCACCCCCGACGAGAACATCGATGCGTTTTTCAGCTTTGAGGGACATACCGCCATCACCGTCGGCCACTAAAACGTTCTTGCCGTTGACGTTGATAGTATCCAGACTGGGGATTTCCAGATCCAAATCGCCGCAAGTGGGTAGGGACTCTAGGCTGCTATCCGGTGCTACGGTGATCAGTCCTTCAAATTGACCGACTTCGATGTAATGCTCAAAAGCACTGGCGTATTCTTTGCCTTCACCGATAAGTGCTTTTGCTTCGTCATCGAGGCGGGAGAGATAGAA
>NZ_JAFLQW010000660.1 GCF_017313335.1 Phormidium pseudopriestleyi FRX01
CAGCAAATATCTTAAGAAAGGTAGCGGCGACACTGGGATTTAATCTTAGTGGAGTCAGTAGGGGTGCTTTGACTACGCCCTTAAGGTTCAGATTCTGGACTCTTAAAGAATCCCACGCTCTTTAGAGCGTGGGAGTGTCAAGAATTGGGGTGGCTTGAGGGTCAATTTCCGGTTGAGGGGTGGGTTGCGATCGCCCTCCTGAAGGGGTGATTCGCCAACACCATCAACCGATAGGGGTGGGGACTGGAGGACCCCACCCTAACCCTCCCCTATGCCTTGGGGAGGGGACCGGAGGGAGGGATTGCTTGTATTTGAATTCAGTCTAGGGAATCCCTGAATCCATTAGCCGGTATTTCTCATTCCTGCAGCGATGCCGTTAATGGTTAACAAGGCACCGCGTAGTAATTCGCCCTTGCTGTATCGAGAGTGAATCACTCCTGTCACCGCCTGACTTTGATGTTCGCGTAGGCGTTTGAGTAGGGAGACTTGTAATAAACCCAGGGGAACGATAGTGGCATTTCGCAACTGGACCGATCGCTGGAGGTCCGGGTCGCCATCTAACAGCCGTTGATGTTCGGTGATGGCGAGCACTAAATCTCGGGTGAGGTTAAATTCGTTGGCAATTTGAGTGAACAGGGCTTCAAAGCGATCGCGATTTTCCGGTTGGGTGAGTTCCCGAACATAGTGATGAGCCATTTCTAAATCTACCTTAGAGAGGGTCATTTCTACTTTAGAAATCACCATCTTAAAGAACGGCCATTTCAGATAGAAATAGCGCAGCAGTTTCAGATGTTCTTCCGGTTCCTGTTCTAGGAAATTATTGAGGGCAGTTCCGACTCCGTACCAGGCTGGGAGGAGGAAACGAGTTTGGGTCCAGCTAAATACCCAAGGAATGGCCCGGAGGGAACCTAAATCCCGTTTGCCGCTACTGCGTCTTGCCGGTCGCGAAGAGATTTGCAACTTGCTGATTTCATCAATGGGGGTAACTTCATGGAAGAAATCGATAAAATCAGGTTGTTCGTAAATCAAGGCGCGATAATGTTGGCGCGAGCGATCGGCCAACTCCTCCATGATTTGATTCCAGGCTTCGATATCATCAAAACCGGAACCGAGTAAGCTACTTTGAATCACAGCACTGGCGATGGTTTCTAAGTTATAAAGGGCTAACTCGGGCAAGGTGTATTTACTGGCTAAAACTTCCCCTTGTTCGGTAATTTTAATTCGCCCGTTAATACTGCGACCGGGTTGAGCTAAAATCGCCTCATAAGCTGGACCGCCCCCGCGACCGACAGATCCGCCGCGACCGTGAAAGATGCGGAGGACAACTCCGAAGCGATCGCCAATAATTTGGAGGGCTTTTTGGGCTTTATGAATTTCCCAGTTACTGCTTAAGAATCCCGAATCTTTATTACTATCGGAATACCCCAACATCACCTCCTGTAATTGAGGAACCTGAATGTGAGAAGATTTCAGGTTGGAAATGTTTGGGGCATCCATTTCGGTGACGGTTACCGGGAGAGAATTTTGGTATCCTCCGGACAGTAAAGCGTGATAAAGCGGAAGTTCAAACAGGTTTTGAATGACCGTCGGTGCACGTTTTAAGTCCTCTACGGTTTCAAATAACGGGACAATTTGAATCGTTCCCATTCCGGTTGCGGGGTCATAGAGACCGGCTTCTTTGGCAAGTAGCAGGACTTCTAACAAATCACTGACATCATGGCTCATGCTAATGATGTAGGTTTGGCAGATTTCCAAGCCAAACTCTTCTTGAAGCGCCCGCAGCATTCTAAAGGTGGAAATAATCTCGCTGGTTTGCTCGGAAAAGGGCAATTCAGCAGGGATTAAAGGACGTCTGGTTTTCAGTTCAATCTTCAACCAGTCGGTTTTTTCGGCTTCCGATAGGTCATCGTAAGGGCGGGGTAAGATTTGCAGGTATTCCGCCATTTCTGTGATGGCTGTACTGTGGCGAGATGACTCTTGCCGAATATCTAAATGGGCCAAAATAAAGCCATAGATTTCGACTTGGCATATTAGTTGTTCCAAGTCTCGACAGCTTAAGCCGGTTGCGGCTAAATTGCGTTGAATCAGGCGCAATTCGGCGAGAAATTCGGAGCCTGAGTGATACATGGGAGCGTTTTTGATATCGCTCAGATGGCGATTCCAGTCCGACTCTGTGTAAAGACGCTGATTGCGATCGCGAGTATTTTCTAAGCGATGGCAGATATAGGCGAGTTTTAACCGATAGGGTTCTTGTCGATAGCGAATTGCCAGGGTCTCATAGATGTCGGGCATTTGCACTCGGTCCTGTTCCAGGGATTCCAGGAGTTCGGGTAATACGTCACTCCAGTGCAGAGACAAGGACAGGAGTTGGGTCAAGCGATCGAGGGAACCCATGTATTTGTCTAGGATTAACTGCCGCTGATAGCAGGCAGTTTTCCAGGTAATAGAAGGAGTGCAATAGGGATTTCCATCGCGATCGGACCCGACCCAAGAGCCAAATTTGCAGAAGTTATATCGGGGGGGTTGCAGATAAGGAAACGACGCTTGCAATGACCGTTTTAGGCGTTGATGGAGTTGAGGTACTGCGTCAAATAGGACTTCTTTGAAATAGTGTAGGGTATAATCTACTTCATCGAGAACGGAGGGTTTAAACTGATGCAATTCGTCCGTTCGCCACCACAGGTGAATTTCTTCAGTGAGCGCCTCTATGAGGTCTTTAGTTTCGCCGGATGTTGTTTGGATATCCGGTTGCCGACCTTCTTCTAGGGTGTCGAGTTCTTGCAAAATTTGAGCCAACCGCCGCTGTTTTGTTCGCAGGGTATGACGGACAATTTCCGTCGGGTGAGCCGTAAAGACTAAGCGAATATCCAGAATTTCCATGATTTTCTGGATTTGCTGCGGGGGGACATTCAACTGCTTTAATTTGGGAAATAAAGCGGAGAAATTGGCTAATTCTCGGCGGCGAGTCACGGCCTGACTTGCGAAATAAGGGCTTTCTTTGGGAACGTCGAATTGCTCATTTTCGGAGACGCCGGTGTTAGGTGTTCCGGCACCCCGCAGGCGATCGCGCTGCTCGTAATGTTGTTCGACAATGTTAATCAGTTGAAAATACAGGGCAAACGCACGAGCGGCCCGAATTGCATCATTGAGGTCCAACTGTTCTACCAACTTCAGAACACTGGATTCTGAAAAGTTGCAGGCTTGTCCCTCGGAAGAATACATTGCTCGCAATTGCGCCAATAGAACCACTAATTCCTGACCGCATTCAGTCCGCAGGACGGACTCCCATAAGTCCTCGACGACTTTGAGACGATGGCGTAAAAACAAGTCGGATGAACTAACTGTCATAACAGAATTTGAGGGTTCGAGTCGTAAAGTCATCAGAACCTCCTGAACGATTGGAAAACACCCGGTCTACACTGGGTAAAAAACGACTCAAGGGACGGTGATCCCGGTGAGGGAATGAATGGTATTTTTGCGCTTATAATGGATAAGTCGGTGAACCTCAATAAACCCAAACTGTAGTTACATAATTCAGACCAAAGAAAGGCTGTTATCCGGCTAAAACCGGATAACCCAGTTTTTCTGTCCTCAATTCTATCTTTACCTTGATTCAGTTCACCAACTTTAATCCAATTCATCAAAGCGCGGGTCGATGTGAACGGGTGAAACTAGGGCGTGGGTGGTCAGAACACGGTAACGGTGCCGCCTAGAGCACGAGCCACTATAATTGAATCGCGATCAAGGCGCGGCCCGAATCGTCTGACCGAATTAAGCACCTGTGCCGAAACAGGCTCCCAACTCTTTGACTCCCCTCGCTGTGAGCGAGGGACTGGTAAGGCTTAGACGGTTGTGGTGACTCAAAAAACTTTAGTTGGTTAAAACGAAAGGCGAGTCGGCGCGATTTTGGGGAATCGAGGGAGCACCCCCGGGTTGTTCCGAATGGGATGCTGACCATCCCAGCCTGAGCCAGGTCAGATATTAGCTAATTTTACGGTCGATCCGGGGATTTTTAGCCTGCTTCGTGCCGTTCGGCGATCGCAGTCTGGACGGACTCAGTTTACCCCCTAACTGCTCCTAAATCTCGCTTTCTTCTCGATCCAATCTTCTGAAACTGCTGAGGATTACCTGCTTTAATCAACTAGATTTCCTGACAATTGCAGTCTGTGGCGCTGGAAAATCCCGAACCTGACCCCGATGAGTTCGACCGTAAATTTACATAAAGATTAAAATAGAGACAAGAGAGCGGGCCTTTATCCCGGGTCTTGTCTCGGGGTTAGGGAACATCAAGGGGTCCCCCAAAGCTGAACCCATTGGCAGGAATTCTGCCACCGGCGATCGCCTATCGGATCTGGCTCTAGCGGCCCCTTGATTGCGATTCAATCCTCCTCAGAATGGGGAAAATTCAAGACCGGGAGGCGATCGCCTCGAAAAACTTCTTCACTCGCCTGACCCATCGATTGCAGCATTTGACTCACGGCTTTTCCCCCCAGCAAAGCCCCTAAAAATGGCGGAGTGAGTAAAGTAATCAGCAATTCTGAGGAAATTTTGACAGCAGGCTCGTTGGCATCAGGATTCAAGGAGGTAGGTTCGCTATTCGGTGAGTTCGATGAGTTCATAGGGACCTCTTTTCTAGCTTGACAACATTATTAAAATGAGAATCGGAGAATGACCTGGTTAGGTCATCTCAACTATGACAAAATTTACGAGTTATGCTATGTGGAGCAAACCCAGTCCGCACCCCTCCCCACTGGAAGGGACTTCGGGCAATCCTAGGGACTTCCATACTAAGATTGCCCCTCAAGCGGTTACTGGGTCAACAGTCCAAATACCCCCCGAGTTCAGATCATCTCCTGTTTAAGCAGTTGCCAAACTTGTCTTGAACAGCCATCAGGCGGAAATCTGGCTCGGGTCGAACCAACTGGCACAGAAGGGTTTCGGAGAGTTCCCGGGATGATATCCCCGAAAAAAACTCTCCACTTGATCGCCGTAAACAACGGGGTTTCAGACCCGTTTTGAATAGATGAGGAGCGGGGAGAGGAATCATTGATGGTAAACACACAGGAGCTGGTGCAGACTAATACAGGGACAACCCTAACTCAATGGGCAGCCGAAGCCCTAGAGGTGACGGGGGAAAACATTCATCTACGTTTCCGTGGAAACACCCTGCACATTCTATGGGAAAGCGAAAGCTGTCCATCGATCGCGATCGCCGTCCCCAGGCTGACGGATGCCCTCAAAAAACAGGACATAGACAGCCTGTTACCCCCAGATCATCCCCCCATTGATGAAATCTTCCTCTACGGTCGCACCCTGGGGACAAAGCGTCCAGATTGGAGTGTGCGAATTGAACCCAATCACCGGAATTCCCCAGCATTGGAGGACTCGCCACCGTCCGAGAACGGACCCTCCTCTGCAGAACTCAAACCCACTCCAACACCTCCAACGCCTCCCCCCACAGAAAATCTGCCCTTCTCCATTGCCGATGCGCGGATGATGCTCAAGGCTCAGAGTCGGGCCTCCCTGGGAAATCCAGAAGCTGAAGCGCTTCTGGCTAAAGGGATGGCGCGGTATCTCACCGAAACCCTCAGCCTCTATTCTATCTCGGTCAAAGTCCTAATCCGACCCATGAAACGGTCCGATCGCACC
>NZ_JAFLQW010000639.1 GCF_017313335.1 Phormidium pseudopriestleyi FRX01
AAATAAAGGCAGGTTGCGGAGCGTACCGCGTTTTGGCTTAGTGATGGATTCTGAAAGCATTGAAGCCATAAAAGTAAACGCGATTACAACATTGGCAATGTCGGTAGTTGTTTTGAGTGTTTAGGCGGCGCTTGACGGTCGTAGCGAGAGTTTACTCTGTCCTCCGAATCTCAGTTGCTTTAGCCCTGAGAGTGTCAACTACGTTATAATTCTTTACGGAAGCCTGCGTATAATAATTTTAGATGAGTAAACCTGTAGTCGATGCCTTTTTTGTAGGGAGAGCCTTATCCCAAGCGCTTTACCACGAGCTAGAAAAAACCCTAACCAATGCCCTGAGCGATTTGGGTAAATTTGATGCGGAACAGCGAGAACGTCTACGCTCATTTACCCAAGAGGTGATGGAAAGAGCAACTCGCGAATCAGGGTTCGTGATGAACGCACCCACGAACCCAGGGATGTCCAATCCAATGGGAAGCCCTATTCCTGAAACGGGAGATCTGCAAGCAACCATTGATGAGTTGCGGGCAGAAATTGCCCAAGTTCGCGCTCAGTTACAGCTTTACCGCAGCCGTTCTTGAGTCAAGGGACTGACAGACGACGCGGCGATCGCCGCGTCGTCTGTACAATCAAGCCGGATCCTAGATCCGAAGCAATCCTTGTCATGATTAAATTATCGACCGATTAGATATAGCAGTCGCAAACCCGAGTGTCTGAACTCTTAAACGATCCTATCCCAACTCCTGAAACTCCAGAAGGTCCCAGATTAATGAAGCGATCGGGGGGTCCTCTCGCCATTCAAGGGAATAGGGGAACTGTACCCTATCGTCCCAAGGCATACCGCTGGAGTCGTGCCAATTACTCCCCCAACCGGCGGCGGATCGAAATTTGGAATTTTGTTTTACAGTTTTTGGCGAGTCTGTGGTCCCTGAATAAACCCTGGACCTATAAAGGGGGATTCACAGAAGCCAAACAAATTGCCAGACGGCGAAAACAAGCCAATTGGATTCGTGAGACCTTATTAGAACTAGGTCCAACTTTTATTAAGTTGGGACAGTTATTTTCAACGCGATCGGATCTGTTTCCCAGTGAATATGTGGAGGAGTTGGCTAAACTCCAAGATCGCGTCCCCGCATTTAGCTATGAACAGGCTCAAGCCATTATCGAGGAAGATTTTGGTCGCAAAGTTGAGGAGCTTTTCCGCAGTTTTGATCCGGTCCCGATCGCTGCCGCGAGTTTGGGTCAAGTCCACAAGGCGCAACTCCATTCTGGGGAAGAGATTGTGGTCAAGGTGCAGCGTCCGGGACTCAAACGCCTGTTTGGAATTGATTTAGCGATCGCCAAGACGATTGCCCGCTATTTCCAAAATCACCCCCGTTGGGGTCGAGGTCGGGATTGGTTGGGAATCTATGACGAGTGCTACAAGATTCTCTACGAAGAGGTTGATTATATTAATGAAGGTCGCAATGCGGATACCTTTCGCCGCAATTTTCGCGGTAAAGAATGGGTCCGAGTGCCTCGGGTTTACTGGCGCTATTCTTCCCCTCGGGTGCTGACTCTGGAATACCTTCCGGGCATTAAAATTAGCCATTACGAAGCCATAGAAGCAGCAGGACTCGATCGCAAAATTCTAGCGAAACTAGGGGCTGAAGCCTATTTGAGACAACTGCTCAATCATGGGTTTTTCCATGCAGACCCCCATCCTGGGAATCTGGCAGTGAGTCCTGATGGGGCGTTAATTTTTTACGACTTTGGCATGATGGGGCGGATCCGCACCGATGTTCGAGTCAAGCTGCTGGACCTGTTTTTTGGGATTGCTAAAAAAAATGCCGAGGACGTAGTAGAGTGTCTCGTTGAGTTGGAGGCCCTGGCTCGAACGGATGATATGGGACCCGTGCGGCGATCAATCCAGTATATTCTGGATAATTTGATGGATCAGCCCTTTGAGGAGCAGTCCGTGGCGGCGATTAGTGATGACCTCTATGCGATCGCCTACGATCAGCCCTTCCGCTTCCCCGCTACGTTTACCTTCGTGATGCGGGCCTTTTCAACCTTGGAAGGTGTGGGCAAGGGTCTGGATCCAGAGTTTAACTTTATGGAGGTTGCAAAACCTTTTGCAATGCAGATTATGACGAATGGTAACTCGCTCGATCGCAATACATTCTTCAATGAAATCGGACGGCAGGCGGCGCAAGTCGGAACAACGGCGTTGGGTTTACCGGGACGAATTGAGGATACTATAGAGAAATTAGAACGTGGGGACATTCGCATCCGCGTCCGATCCATTGAAACCGATCGGGTGCTGCGGCGCATTGGTAACGTTCAAATGGGGACCAACTTAGCCTTACTGGTGAGTGCATTTACCCTCTCGGCAACGATTTTATTCGTGAACGGTAAGATCTGGCTGGCCCTAATTATCGGGGCTGTGGCACTATTCCTGGCTCTAAGCTTGATCCGTCTGATTATGCGGATTGAGCGGTCAGATAAAATGATGTAATGTTGTAACTTGGAACCCTTAGATTTGAAATGGGGCGCGATCGCCTGCTCAATCTAAACCCAATTTTTGATTCCCCCTGTAAAAGTTGTCATAGTAAGCTTTGAGTTATGAAACGATCTTTCGCGGGTCTGACGGATACGGGACTCGTTCGTTCGGTGAATCAGGACGCCTTCTATATAGATGACCCGGAAGGGCGATTTTTTATCGTAGCCGATGGTATGGGAGGTCATGTGGGAGGCCAAGAGGCCAGTCGAATCGCTACGGAAACCATCGAAAAATATTTAGTGGAAGGGTGGAAGTCTTCCCAGAAGACTGCTGATCTGCTGAAAGAAGCTTTTTTGAAGGCGAATCAAGTCATTGTTGATGATCAATTAGATCATCCTGAGCGCTCAGACATGGGAACGACTGCGGTGGCGGTGGTGTTTCGCGATCGCAATCAACCCTGGTGCGCTCATGTCGGTGATTCTCGGTTGTACCGGCTGCACGGAAAGGAACTGACTCAAATTACGGAAGATCATACTTGGGTCGGACGAGCACTCAAAGCGGGACACCTCACCGTGGAGGAAGCTCGTAAGCATCCCTGGCGGCACGTTCTGGCTCAATGTCTGGGACGCCAGGATTTACAACAGATTGATTTGCAAGAGTTGGAAGTACAACCGGGCGATCGCCTATTGCTCTGTAGTGATGGGTTAACCGAGGAACTTTCCGCTGAGGCGATCGGCCCTAATCTTCAATTGGAACTCTCCGGTGATGAATCGGCCCAAAAGCTGGTGAATGCAGCTAAAGATCAAGGGGGACGGGATAACATTACCGTCGTGATTGTCACCCTGGAGTAAGGCGATCGCAAATCCGTCCAAGTCAGGGATTCCAGACATAACCGTTTTATGACCCCAGAAACCCTTCCCAAAACTGGCCCGAAACAGGGTTTTTAATCCAAAACTGATTCTGTGTTTTTGATTCCCATCCTCTTCTACAGTACCGATGCTCTAGAAAAATGGTAATAGCCAGACAGAACATTCCACCTGTCGATCATCCATCGGATAGAGCCGCTTCTGGTACTCAGAAGCGGTTTTTTTATATTTTTATGCCTTTTTTGCCAAAACTAATCACTTGGACGGCCAAAAAGCCTCCTGAAACGTATCTGGGGACAGAGGCAACAGGGAATCATATCCGTCATAGTAGAGATACAGTAAGAGCCACAATCGTTCTCTCAACCAGAATAAATACCTATTTGGTTCAAACTGAGCAATTTTCAAAGATTTGATTTGATACAACGACTGTAGACCCAGGCTTCAACCCATGAAACCTGTTAAGTCATCGTTTCCAGACATAGCCCAAGGGCAAGTTTGTCATTTTGTCAAATCTTTGTTATATTTCTTAACAGGAGGCAACGAGGAAATCCTGACAGCCCCCAGCAAAGGCAGAAAGAGACAGCATATAAAGACGGGTTTACCCGCTTTACAACTCTCCTCCCAGCCAGTGTGACTATCAAAACATAGGAGTTTTATAATGAGCCAACCGATCGAGCTATCTTTGGAACAACAATTTAACGTCCGCGCCTTTGAAACCCAGGTCGAGAAAATGAGCCTTGAACAGTCTCAGCATTTTCTCAAAGAACTGTACAAACAAATGATGGTGCGCGAAACCATGTATCAGCAATTCCTGAAACATGAATGGGGTTTAGACCAAGGACCACGTTTTAGCAGTGAGTTTTAAGAACCGTGCTAAGTTTTACCCAAGTCCCAACAGTGGGCGACCTCCGTCTCTTGCTTAGTTCCCAATAGGGAGAAGAGCTGGGGATGCTGGGGCGTCAACTCTATTTCCTGACAAAACACAAGAGACTATCTCCGAGATATTCTCCAACCCAATTTGATTAGATAAACCCTTAGTAAAGTTCGTTCATGAAATTTATCGTGTCTTGTCCGAGAATGGACAGCACAAACCCTTGCTGTAGTTCAAATCTTACTCAAAACTATTCTCCTTCAACAAGTGCCTGAGCAACTGCTCAGGCACTTGTTTTATGCATACTAATCCAGTCAATCGTTCATCTCCCCAGTTCAACGTCACGACTTGAGTCGTTATCCCTCTTAAGTTCGTAGTCAGTTAAATCTTGCATCCTTCTAAGTAAGCCCCAGGAGCCAGTGGGTAGTATTGCAAGTACGAACATCGGATAACGACTGAAGTCGTTACTACAAACATGGGATGGCAGTAGATTCGAGTTACTGATTATTGGTTTAATACATCTTTTTTGTGTTGCGGTGCAGCAGCGATCGCCGCTACTTCTGCCAATAAATCATCAGGAACCCCCATTTCTTTGAGAGTTTCCATGAGGTCTTCTGCCACCGCATCAAAATGTTCACCCTTTAGACCTTGTTCTTCAACCAAAGCTTTATGCGCTTCTCGCATATAGCGTCCATCATAGTGACTGCTGCCACCAAAGGCATAAGTCAGAAATGCTTTCTGGTGCGATCGCTGCTTTGCCATATCTGTATTGGCAAAAAAATGCTTAATGAGATCGTCCTTTAAAACCCGCTCATAAAACTTATCCACTGCCAGGTTAACGGCGGCTTTACCGCCTAGTTTATCAAATAAAGTCGTCATATTTTTTCCTCTTCAATTAGGGGGTTAAGAGCGCGAACACTTGGGTAAGTTGCTTAATCTGGCGATCGGATTAATCCAAATTAAATCTCTGGAATGCCTGGTATGGCTGATTCGATCGCCCCAGGTAGAATAACATAAAGTGGCAAATCATCATAAATCCCCGTTAAATGCCCGCCCCAAATTTTCGCCCCAAATTTTCGGGTGGGGATTGCCCAGCATAATAGACTTCTTGCAAAACTCTCTCAAGCCGATTGGCGTTTTTAAGGGGGCGTGGGGAGGAGCTATCCGGTATGAAAGCAAGGGCTCTAATCTTCACTGGTGCAGAAATATCCCCGACATTGGATGACCCCTGAAGTTGTGACGTGGAACAGGGGGAGGTGGGACTGATGGTAACGAACTGGGCAGCAAACTGCTAAAATTTGAGAATGAAAAAAATTGGGGGAGCGATCGCGCCGATGGCAAAGAGTCCAAAACCGGAGCCAGTCGCAGAATTTCCCAGTTTTTGGGCGATCAATGATAACCGAATGATTTGTTTAAATGTTTAAGCGTGTTTTAATTAGTACGGACTTGGATGATGGCTTAGTGCGCTTGGGAAAATTCTTACCAAGTTTAGCTGCCGGAGGGATGGAGCATATCGTATTTCTCCATAGCGTTCCCCTGTGGACGAAAGGGCAAATTCCTCGGGAAGATACGGAAAAAATCAGTCTGGCACGCGATCGCCTCAATGCCATTTTGAATCAGGTCCCCGATGGCTTGCAGGTTGAGGTTGAGGTGCTCTCCGGTAATCCGACGGAGAACATACTCAAGGCAGTGGAACGGCACAAAAGCGAGGTGATGATTTTAGGGGCCTCCTACCGCAATTTACTCAGTGAAAAACTCTTTGGGAGTACCACCCTGGATTTATCGGGGCGAACTAATATTCCCATGATGACCATTCCGACTGCACTGCTGTCTCCCTTAACTTCTGAAGAGTTGGATCTGCGCTGTCGGCATCTGTTCCGCTATATTCTGCTTCCCTATGCGGATACTCAAGCATCGGGGGTATTAATCAAAGAGTTTAAGCGCTACGCGCAGAACCGGCCCCCTAATTCATTAGAACGCTGTATGTTAGCTTGGGTGATTGATGCGGGGGTTCTGCGACAGGTCCCGAAGGACTACAAACTCAAGGAAGCCCATGAGAAATTAGCCCCAATCCAAGCCGAGTTAGAAGCGATCGGCTTGCAGGTGGATGTGGAAGTCCGCTTAGGTGA
>NZ_JAFLQW010000275.1 GCF_017313335.1 Phormidium pseudopriestleyi FRX01
CAGTGAGGGGTGATACCCCGCAAGTAGATTTATAAATCTTTACAATTAAGTGGCTTAAATCGCTAAACTCTTTCAAGATGAAGGTTCTCATCGCCCTCCCCAAGATCCAGGGGCGGGGACCGGATCCAGGGTTATAGCAGATTTCAGACCTGTGAAGTACAATCTAAAGCCCCTCTCCCTTCTTGGGAGAGGGGTTTGGGGTGAGGGCTGTACTGTGGCGCAAGTTGTCAAAAATTTAGAGGGGCAAGAGACTCCCGGTTTCTGATTCAACTGCGAAAAGGAGTGGAGTTTTGAGACGAAAACTGCGAGGCCATGTTGTTAGCCTCAGTCCTAATTTTCTCCGTAAAAACCATGAGATTTTTTTGGCTTAAAAATCATTAAATTTTTAGGTAATTGTCTAAGAAAGAGGTACAATTGAGATGAGGAAAAATTTATGCGGTTTAATCTCAGCAGTCTCATGAATGGGTTGGATTGCCCAACAGTGAGGATAGTTGAAGGTGGAAGCTGGACTGATCTGCCAATCCACATCATCATGGGGCGCAGACAGCGGTACGGGTCCAAGAGGAAGATTGAGGGTGAGGAGAACAATGCCCAACTGGGGTGATGAACAGACGGGCGATCGCCCGTCCGGGGTGAGTCTTCATCCTGGGGAGTCCCCAGACTGGGTAGGATGAAGTAAAGAATTGCTTGGACTTGCGAATTATTCGGTTTTCAAATTGTGGAGATTTGTCGATTTTTCCATACATTAATTAGCAAGAAATAGCAACAAGTACGATGAATAACACAGGGTATTCTTGGGTGATAGTTCGGGGAATTTTAATTTGCTTCATTGCCCTGATTATTGCTTTTCCCTCTCAATTATTTTTGCCTCAGAGTGACAGTTGGAGTGAGATAGAGTCTCAACCGAACGAAACGGGCTGGATTAAGAAAAAGGGGCGGGTCAATTCGGGGTTAAAATTTGGATTCAGCCTGAAAAAACAGGGGAGGATGATGATAGATCGGAAAAACTATGGGATTTTTCCCTTGGCGATCGCCGGAATTCCCCGGATTCATGAAACGAGAGAAGACAGTCTGGGTATGAGATGGAATTTGGTGAAGCAAACCATTAATGCCACGCGACAACTGTTATGGAATTTCTCCCAAGCCTTACAAAAGTTAATGGAGAAACAATGGATCGAGGAACTTGTCCCGAGTCCCAAAAAATAGAGGACTTTGGCGGGTACTAAAATCCTCTGAAAAACCGTTTTATACTAAATCCGGTTGTCAAAAACTTGTTTTCTCTTGATATTGACCTTGGGGAGGCCGGTGTGATTCCTGGCGCTGCACCCTTGAATTGGTCGGGTTTAGGGATGATTTAATAGGTCCCGCTGGCGATCGCAGAATTAGCCATTTTCACCAAATCTTCGGGTTTACCCGCTTTAATTCCCATCTGATAGCGCGTGTCATTTTGGTCCCAAGTCATCGTGGAATCAGAACAATTTGCACCACAAACCGCATCCATAAAATAGCCCGTAATTCCATCATCTAAGGAGACAGATTGCCCCTCTAAATCTGGACTATTGGGGGAAAGTTCTTCTCCTGAAACCGTGCCAAATCGACAAGCAGTCCCCCCACTACAGTCAGGAGTAAATCCCAGTATTAGTTGGTATTGAGAAGCCGTTAACGTCTCAATCGTGGCATAAACTTCTGTTGCGCCATCGGACCCAAAAATATAATCCGGCAGCAGAATGGGAATTTGAGTTTCTTGTTGAATTTGGGGCAGAATTGGCTCAAAAATGGGATTAGGAATGGGCGCTTGAGAAACCGGAGGATTCTGGGGCGCAGAGGGAACCGAAGGATTTGTACCCGTATCCCCAGGGGGAGAGTTCAAATCAGTTGTGGGACTGTTGGCACAAGCTGATAAAACTAAGAAACTCAGGCAAAGAACTGTTTTAAGATGTGGCATCGTTAAGAGTGGAGGGGTAAACAATTAAGAGAAGTGGACGGGGGTGGATAGTGTCACATTATAACCCACAGGCGAGGGGAACTTGATAAATACAGATTCACCAACCAAACGCCCCGTCTCGTTTCCTTTCTCTGTCTACAAAAAAAATTCACACTCTCCGTTGAATTTTGCAATCAAAATCCAGATTTGAAAAATTTTAACCTTTAAAAATTAAACTTTGCCGACATAATGAATGGCACAATTGGCTTAATTTGTTTTTATGTCCGTGACAAAAACGCTGGATAATCCCTTCTTGTTCAAAATGACTGAGTAATCGAGTAATTGTGACTCGGGAAGACCCGATGGTATCGGCAAAATCCTGATGAGTCATTCGTAAATTGATTAACGTTCCTTGATTGTTGCCCAGGGGATGACCAAATTCTGCGGATAGCCATTCCAATAAACTTAAGAAGCGATCGGTTACAGAAAGCTGATGAATGATGCTGAGAAATTTTTCACTTTTCCAAGTATGAACTAACAAGGCTTGTTGCAAATAACTATTAGGACTGATTTCGCTAACCTCCACTGGCGTTAAACATTCTAGTTGATACGGGTTCATCTGAGATAACGGTTTGCCGACAATATCTCCCTCTCCCCAAAAGCCTAATATGAGCACTTTTCCTTCTTCATTCCAAGTCATGGAACGGACTACTCCGTCTTCAATTTTCCAGATTTTGTCTGGTTTTAGGGGCAATATTTCTTGACTTTTGAACCGTTCTGGTAGGGCGATTTTCTGCGTCTGTGATGGCAGAGAAAGTTGAGAGTCAATCAGTCGGAGGGGACTGGCAACGGATGAATTGATGCTCATTTTGGTTCCTCAGTGATAAAGGTGTAACCGGGAAATTTAGGATAGCCTGTAATTTAGACTTGATGGCGGTAAAGTTAGGACAATTCTGCCAATCATTTAAAATTACTCTCGGTTTTCCTGGTTGTTTAATTAATTCTGTTGGGAGCATCCCAATGCTCGCCGCCCTCACCCTAAATCCCTCTCCCAAAGGGGGAGAGGCCTGTCCTGAGCCCTGAGCCCCGCCGAAGCCTGTCCTGAGCCCTGAGCCCCGCCGAAGGGTCGAAGGGGGTCGAAGGGGGTCGAAGGGGGTCGAAGGGGGTCGAAGGGGACTTTGAATCTGGCTCCCATTCTCCCAAAAAGGGAGAATGGGGCTCCGGGGGATGCACCCATTCTGTTCAGGTCACTGGGTGATATAATCCAAGTTAATCAGTTTGGTTTGGGACAGTTCACCTTGTCGTAATAGGTGATTAATCGTGGGGGAAACTGGCATCGTTTGGCGGCAATCTGGACAATACCAATACAACCCGTTTCGATTGATAGATCTCAGCATTTTTCCCGAACAACAAGGACAGTTCATATTAAGTTGAGGGGTAAAGGCATTTGTATTGAGTTGACTGAGAACTCCTTGGGTGGATCCATAAATCCAGAAGAGTCAGGGAGTTTATAGTTGCAACTTGTTCTCAATTAAAATCATAGAGTAGCTTGCTCACCTCTGTCAATGTAAATTCATGAAGTTTTATGAAGAAGCCCCTGTTTTCCTTGATAAATCCCTATATTGCCGGGGATTTTAGGGAGATGGGGGGCAAAAAGTCCTATGAATTCGTTATGAACTGTATCCATTGATATGACTTTTGAGTGATTCATTGATTTAAAGTAAGGAGTTGAGGGCTATCTTAATTAAGAAAGACTGGCAATAATTAAGATAGGGGCAGAAGACAGACCCCAACCCCTGGGGATGGGGGAAATCTGAATTATCGGGATTGAAATCCCTTTTGGACTCCATAGTTAACGGTTTTAAACTCCAGGCGATCGCCTCCGGGATGATAGAGGGTATAGGTTGCCTGACCCGGAATCCGTCCCACACTACCAACGCCGATCGCCTGTCGGGGAGGGGTTTGAGTCACCCTTTCCGATTCTGCTGCATCTAAAGTAGCGATCGCATCCCGGACTGAACCCCCTTCAATCTGATACTGAAAACTTAACCCAGACCGACCACAAAATAGATAATTTGCCCCCATCCGCATCAGACGGTCCAGAATTTTCAAAGGCGGTGTTTCCGGCGTAATTTCATCATCTACACTCACCGTCGTTCCATGAATCAGCAAACAGTCCAACTCAAAAAACCCAAAATCTAAACCACTAATCCACTGGACCGTTTCCCGGGAAACTGAATCCCACAAAACCTTAGTCATTTTCATCCCATACTGTTCTATCAACTGAGTCGGTTTTCCCGTCCGTCCGAGTCCATACAAAATCAGACATTGTTCCTCCCACCACCCTTGACAGACCTGCGCTTCCAGTTCCCCGGAACGAGGATTTCTAATCCGATGAACTAACTTTTCCGAGTCCGGAGTTGGCCCAACTACATCCCCTAGAATATAGAGCGCTTCCAGGGAAAATTTAGACAGTTTTAAATCCTGGATTACCGCTTCGTAAGCCGGTAAATTTCCTTCAATCCCGCTTAAAATTGCCCAGTATGCCATCTTAATCTATAAATTTTCCAGAACATTAACAAAACCCTGTCCAGCTTATTTCAATCGCTTCTGATTCAGGAATGACCGGACCGAAATCAAACCCCAAAAATTACCGTTCACAGACATGAGTGGGGTCATCGGCCCGTTCAGCATATTCTAACCCTCGGGCCAACCGCCAAGCAAAAATTTTAGGCAACCCTCTGGCAATGATTGCCTCACAGATTTGTTGATAATCATAAACCACTTCCCGAAGGGTGACCTGTTCCGTTTCCGTATCATAAATAACGTATGTGGCATTAGGCCGTCCGTGGCGCGGTTCCCCGACCGAACCCACATTCACAATCCGTTTCAGAGGAGTGGTAAAAGTTTGGGAATCTAGGGTGCCATTTTGAGTCACCCGAACCCGCAATTCTCCCCCATCCAAAGTCCGAACGTAGGGAACATGGGTATGTCCACAAAACAGAATATCTGCCCCGGTTGCTAAGACTCGTTCACTGGCTACAAAGGCATCCAAATTAGGCAACAGATATTCATGAGGACTATGAGGACTTCCATGCACAAAAGCTAGATTATCTTGTCGCAAAATGTGGGGGAGTTCGGCCAAAAATTGCCGATTTTCTGGGGTAATTTCTTGGTCCGTCCATTCGTGAGCTTGTTTGCCCCGACTTTCGGCTAAAACTGAGGGATAGCTGCACTCACAGGCGTTCAATCCTTCTACAATATCCTCATCCCAACATCCCGCACAGGTGGGAATTTTTAAACTTTGAATTCGTTCTACGACTTGGTTTGGATAGGGTCCATAGCCTACTAAGTCACCGACACAAAAAATCTGTTCTGCTTGTTGTTGTTCGATATCGAGTAATACTGCATCTAAGGCGGAAATATTGCCATGAATGCAAGAAATAACGGCAAGTTTCATGAGAGAGATACCTCGGGAATTCCTAGATTTTCTTTGAGTTGATGTTGATAGTAAGCAACGGCTTCATCGGAGAGACAAAATTCCTGTAAAGTGAGGGAAATTGCTTCTTTATCTAAGGTTTTTCCCACCACTTCTAAACCACTGAAGCGGTCAGGTCTGCCTTCTAACCATTGACTGCGGTTTAAGGGTTGAAATTCTTTTTCTAGGCCAACTTTTGTAAAATTGCCCAGAATAGATTGTCCTTCAACGAGTTCAAAAATCCCTTTGGCGCGGGTGACTGTCCCATAAGCGCCTTCGGTGAGTTCATACCAAAAAATCTCTAAACTGGCAGGGTCGAGAATTTCTCCGGTGAGGACTCCCCGAAAAATCTCCGATTGGGCCGTGGTTTGTTCGGGACGAGGGACTGCAATTACCTGAGTTCCCCACTCATGCCAGGGACTGCCGGAACTGTCTTCCGGGACGATCGCCACCCGATCGCAGTGATAACGGTCTAAAACTGGGGCCGTTGCCTCCAAATCCAGATGAAATCCCAACTCGATATAGGCAACCGTATCTGGCCCCATTGCCCGCAACTGCGCTTCCTCCTCAACGGTGATGATTTGCACGCGATCGCCAAACTCATCGGCAATCCAAGTGCCATCAATCGGCATCGTATCCGCACTCGGGCAAAAATACAGGACCCGCTTTTGCACCAAAGCAATCTGTTCTCGAATCCAGGTCGTTTTCCCCACTCCGGAGGACCCACCTACAGCAGTAATCATGGGATCTAGGTCACGAAAATGATAATCATTCTTATTTTAGACGCAAAAGGCGATCGCGGGGTGAATTTTTCCCGCGATCGCCTTCAGTTCAGTCCTGAGAATAACTCAAGACGAGGCATTTTTGTTTAAATTTTTCAAACGAGAGTCCCGATACCTGAGCACGGGTGGCAAGGCGGGGGTTTCTCTTGTGTTTTTAGTCGGTTTTAACCGACTTTAGCTATTAGGCGGGGGTTTGAACCCCCGACGGGTGTTGCCGCAACCCGTTCATCCCAAAACTGCGTGATTTGTTCACCGACTGGTTGGGGATAAAAGTAGTGAAAAAAGTAGCCCCCCTCGGGACATTGCCAAAGGCGATCGCCATCTTTGAACCAAGGTTGCCATCCCTGCAATAAGCTGGGTTCAATAATCACATCATTTTGACTGCCGCACACCAACAGGGGCACTGGCACTCCACCGGGAAACAACTGCCCTTGCTGATACAAAGTATGTAAAGATAAGGACTGACTGAGCGCCCTATCAAACCGGCGGCGGATTTGTTGGACAATCGTCGGAGATTGGCATCCAAATATCTCATGTACCGTCCGAGTCAAAATCGCTGATCGAGAATAAGGCAGGCATTGGAGTTGATTATAATAATAAACCTGCCAATCCACTGCCGGATAGACTCCCACGGAGAGCAACGTGAGAGAATGCACTTTTTCGGGATGACGACGGGCATACAGTAATCCCAGCAGACCCCCGGTGCCATGTCCAAGCAGATGAATCGGGCGATCGCCTATGCTTAAATAATCATCGAGCAATTCTAATGCAATTTCTATAGACATTGCCTCATCTTGGGTTTGGGAATATTCCCATTGACCCACGGTCAGATGTCGAGATAAAGCCTTTAATAAAGGGCGATCGAATACTTGGAGAGAGGGGCTAACATTCAGCCAAAGCGCGTCAGGAAATTGAGACATGATATGAGTTCCTTGTGAGCAAAATTAGCATTAAATCGGGGTAAGGGCATCCGGATTCAAAGTCCCTCTCCCAAAATGGGAGAGGGATTTAGGGTGAGGGAATGCACTTTTTTTTGAGTTTCTATACCCCGAATTCACTCTTGAGTTGAGCGACCCAGGTTTTAATTCGGCTATCGGTCAAGTCAGACTGATTGTCTTCATCGATCGCCAGTCCGACAAACTTACCATTTTTAACGGCCTTTGATCCATCAAAGTCATAGCCATCAGTCGGCCAATACCCAACTGTTTTCCCCCCCAAAGATGATATTTTTTCTTCTAAAATCCCCATTGCATCCTGAAAATTATCCGCATAGCCCACTTGGTCTCCGGATCCAAAGTAGGCTACTTTTTTACCAGTAAAATCAATGGAATCTAGGTCTTCATAAAACCCTTCCCAGTCTGACTGAAGTTCGCCCACATTCCAGGTTGGGCAACCCACAATAATGCAATCATAATTAGCAAAATCATTCGGGGCGGCATTACAAATTTCTTCTAAATCCACCACACTCTCGCCCCCGAATTCTTTTTGAATTGATTCGCCTACGGTTTCAGTGTTTCCGGTTTGAGTGCCGTAAAATAGTCCAATTTTTGCCATTGTCTTTTGTTGTGAGAGTCTTGTTTGCAAAGGGTTTGATAAGACACCGGGTTTCTGAACAGGGTGATAGAAACCCGGTTGCTGAGTGCGATCGGCCAACCTGCTTTAGGCTTCCTCAATAGAAGGGTCAAAGCCTGTTCAACGCGACGGAAATTAAATCCCATTGCGCGTAAGGCGTGCCAGAGATGTCCTTGGAGGAAGAAAAAGGCCAGGAAAAAGTGAGAATTAGCCAACCAAGACCGAGAAGTATGCTCCCCTAATGGCAACTTCACCGTATCTGCAAAATAGGGCGAATCGGGCATTTCCGGCCCACCAGTCATACTTGACGCTTGGATTGTCGTAGGTCTGCATAGGTTTAGTGCTAGAGAGAGAAAAGGCTCTTTATTGAACTTTATTCTCAATAGACTATACTCGCTATTAGAAATAATTGTCAAGGCAAGTTTGTAAAGTTTTATGAAGAACTGCCCGGTTTCGGGGGATTTCCGGCAAACTTTCCCGGGCGAAAGGGTTGCACAGCTTGAGTTTTAGGATTTTTAGGAATTTATAGTGATGGACGGTGTTTAGGGAAAGGAATTACTAGGAAGTTCAGTTATCTCTAACTATTCTCAATAAAGCTACCACCATCAGAGGGTTTTGTAGGGGTTTGGTCTCCAAACCCCCACCATCAGAGGGTTTGGAGACCAAACCACTACAGATGTTCAGGGGATTCAGTGTAGGGGGTTGGTCACCAAACCCTCTCTACCATTTTGATGGGTTATTTGGATGCAATTGGTCATTTTCCCAACGCAATGGATTCTCAATAATGTATTGCCTCAAAATGTTGAGTTTTTCTTCATCGCGAATGATGTGTTCATAATAGTTGCGTTGCCAAAATTTAACGCCAATTGAATCTCGTTTTTGATTGATTAATTTTGTGGTTTGATATTTAAAATAAGCGATGATTTTTCCGAGTTGTGTTTTGTATTCAAAAAAG